>CAJUPF010000091.1 GCA_910588565.1 uncultured Lachnospiraceae bacterium | reverse complement strand
TTGGCCAGGCTGTATCCGGTTATAGTTTAGAAACTAGCCGGATAGAGTACTAGAGTATAATTTATTTATATCTTAATGTCAATTATTTCATACTTTTTATCAAAAAAAAATATTGCTTGCCGTTTCAGTGGCAAGCAATATACGCTTTGACTATTGAATTTTTTTGTATATCAGAATTGCGGCAACCTCAACCGTAAGCACAATATCGTAGATCCATTGAACGCAAAAAGCTACTGTATGATAATTTATGGGTATACTATCTGATATCTTTGCAAAAAAATTAACAAGGAAAATGAATACAATCATAGAAATAATACTTGCTTTTCCAATGATTGCCCGTCCTCTTTCATCACGGGAAGATTTTATAAAAAATAAAACAATTAAAATAATCGTAATCGGCACACCATAATATATCCCCGCCAACAAGATTGGTCTATTATTTACAAGTTGATTCAATATTTCAATCACTTTTCTACCTCCGAAAAATCAAATAAATCTTCAATCGTTACATCAAATATTTTAGAAATACTATATGCCAACATCATAGAAGGATTATAGCGGTTTCGTTCAAGCTGCATAATTGTTTGTCTTGAAACACCCACCAACTCGGCAAGTTCTTGCTGCGTCATTCTTTTTGTATCTCTGTACACATGGATTTTACTTTCAAACTGATATTTATTTTTTGACAATAGCCCGCCGCCTTTCTTTGCCGTTATTATTTTTTAGCAGATACGAGTATAACATATTTCTTGCATTTTGTCGAATAAAGATTTAAAAAACATGGAAATAGAAAGAGGGATTCCATAGCCTGTTATGCACATTTCCATAATGCCAGTCTGTTGTTCTTTCGGTTCTTTGGTTCGGAATAGTGTGGCGCCAACATCAGTATTGCAGGCAGCTTCCCTGCGAGCAGTCAGTTTTGAACTTTCAGATAGATTTGTCAGAAAAGCCTTCTCCTCCTGCAGCGCAGCCACACACCCGCACCCACCAGGAGAACGCCTCCTGCGGCCAGCCAAAGCTTCTCGCTATAGCTTCCTTTTGCCATGGAAAACGGATAGAACATCTTCATATATTTTTCCCCGCCGCCCATAGCTGTTATATAATAGACGAAGGGCATCATATAGCCTGCCACCAGATTGTCGCATAAGCCGTAAAAGAACAAACCAAGGCCTCCCAAAAACAGCATCTCTGCCAGTGTCCCGCAGAAATATCTGCCCACCGGAAATTCACATTGATGATGCACAAGCATCCCGATATACAGTCCAAGAAGCAGCGCCAGAAGCACGATATTTCCAGCAATCCGCACCAGATATACCACCGAACCGTTCAGATATTTGGTATAGACCAGATCCCGGATATCATGATTCTGCTCCGGTAAGAATACCGGAGGCAAAAGTACAATTCCGATCAGCGCTGCATACATCTCCAGTGCCTTTGCCGTATCCTGCGCCCCAAGATTCTCTACTCCCATCAAAAGCGGAGAACACAAAAGCATAAGGACGCAGACAAAAATATGCAGCGGTATATGGTATTTAAGATTTGCTTTTTCGATTTGCCAGTATTTTTCCACGAATGTCCAACCTCCCTTTTCTTTTCTGAGAATAGATATATGCTGTCAGAACTACCAACAGCAGAGCCGCCGCCGCATAGAGAACCCTGTTGGCCGCAAGCTGCGCGAATCCCTCGTGAAAACCCTGCCAGTTCATCTCCGTATTGTGTCTTGGTATCAGGCTCCAGCCATACTGTCCTCCTTTAAGGTTTTTCACGCCGGCAAATATAGAGATAAACCACCAGGCTCCCTGCACCAGTACTGCTGCCGCTGTATCGGTAAGCTCTGTCAGAAACATTCCAAGCGCCACAGTAATCATAATCGTTGGAAGCAGCCATCCAAATGTATATTTGGCAAAAGCCAGCATATCTACCGCAATTCCCGCTGTATTGGCATAGCGGATGCATTTTGACAGCGGAATCACGGACAATGCAAGCACAGGCAGCGTCAGCATCACAAGCATCGACAGATAACGGCTTGCAATAATGGTTACGGAAGCACATTTCCTTGTATAGATCAATTCCTGCATCCTGGTGCGCCGATCACGAAGTCCCCTTGTCACCGCCAGAAAGACAGGCAGCATCCCCAGGAAAATCCCCATATAATCGCTAAACATCCTAGCATAGCCGCCAGCCAGCCGATCCTTTTCTATCAGGTTTTGGTACGCTCTCGATGCGTCTTCATATGTCAGCGGAACTTCGGCATTTTTCCCAAGATATTGCTTACTATACTTGGAGCCTCCGCCCAAAATCCCATCCAATTCATCCATCAGTTCAATAAAATGATCATAGGTCAGCCCAACCGCTGGTTCCACCGTCAAGGAACCCGAATATGCCGTCTCTATGGCATCCCCTGTCATTGTATTGAAAGCAGAATACCATTCTTCTCTCACGCGGTCAGCCTCATCTCTGCTGCCAATTCCCGTAGTTTCTTTCAGAATCTCCCCTATCCGCTGCTCTTCCTGCTGATTTGGCGTTACACGTTTATAAAAGCCGATAGGATATGTTGTATAGTTCCTGCGGCAATACTCTTCTATCAGCTGTCCCAGTACGCTTTTCATAATCATTTCCGGGTCGTCACTGACCTGATGGCCGTAGCCTTCGTAGCTTCCCTGCCCCGGTTTTGGCTCGGTTTTTATTTCCATCTCGCCAAGCTGGCTGGTAAAAACAAAGATCAAAATCAGGACGGTCAGCCAGAATATAAGGCTCTTTGCGGTCTGCCGGCATTCTTTTATAAACAGCTGTCCTAACATCCAGACGCCCCCCTTTCTGTATGCATCAGATACATATAGGCATCCTCCACGCCAGCCTCACATAGCTTCGCGGATGCAAAAGGCATCTCTTCCGCCAGAAAACGTACCATCACATTATTTCCCAGAGTGAGCATACTTGTTACAATATAATCCTTCTTCAGAGCTTCCAGCTCTCCCTTGCTGATCTCTGCAGAGTAAACTTTCCCTTTCGTCATGCCCAGCAGCTCCGCCACCGTCCCCTGATAAATAATTTTTCCCCCGTCTAAAACTGCAATATCTTCACAGGTTGCCTCTATATCCCCAACAATATGCGTAGACAGGATCACGATCCTCTCCTCCGCAATCTCGCACAGCAGGTTGCGGAAGCGCACTCTCTCCTCCGGATCAAGCCCTGCCGTCGGTTCATCCACGATCAAAACCTTCGGGTTATGAAGAATTGCCTGGGCAATGCCAAGACGCCGTTTCATCCCGCCGGAGAGCGCTTTTACCCGCTTCCTTTGGTCATCCTGAAGATTTACCCTTTCAAGAAGCTCCAAAATCTGCTGCCTGCGCTGCGTCCTGCTTAAGCCCGACAGCACTCCCAGATAATCCATCGCCTCATATACCGTCATATTGGGATACATGGAGAAATCCTGCGGAAGGTACCCCACAATTCTGCGAACATCCGATGCCCTTAATGTACTTTTTCCACACACATTCACTTCTCCCTCCGACCGGGGAAGCAGTGTCGCAATCACCTTCATCAAGGTTGTCTTTCCTGCCCCATTTCTCCCAAGAAGGCCAAACATTCCGGTATGAATTGTAAGATTAATGTCTTTTAAAGCCTGCTTTTTGCCATAATATTGATTCAGATTTTTTATTTTGATTGCAGCATACATAACGTTTCCTCCTATATCTATCCGATTGCAGATATAGTAACTTGGAAATCTCTATATTTTCCCTACAATGAATTAAGATTTATATAAAATATCAGAGCGGAGCTGCTGGAGCGAATGAAAACGACGCCGTGACAACCGCTCCACCCCGTATACTGTTTGCTACATTCAACGCTCCGCCATGTATTTTACAAAACTCCCTGCAAATATGAAGTCCGATTCCAAAATGCTCATCCATCTCCATGCTTTTCCGTTCTTTATAGTATGGCTGCAACGCTTTTTTCAGCTGCTCTTTGGAAAACCCCTTTCCGTCATCCCGGACAGCCAGCAGAAATTCCATCTTTTTTTCATCATACCAGGACCAGACCTCGATCTCGTTTCCCGCATAGCGGATGGCGTTTGAAAGCACATTTTCCAAAACTTCCATAATGATATTATCGTCGGCCTCCACCTGAAACGTATCATCTTCTTCCCATTTCCTGTAATGTATCTTAATATCTCCCACCTGATTCAGGGCAAACGTAACTTCTTCTATCTTCTTCTGGATTCCCCTAAGCTCCATCTGTTCTGGTGAAAATGGAACCTCCTCAATGCTTTGGATTCCCTTCATGGTGCGGCTGTAATTCTCCAGCCGCCTCAGATGCCTGGACATCAGCGCCAGCGTATCATACATTTTCTCCTCACTGATTTTTCCCTCCGGGATATAGCGCGCCAGAAAATCCGTATAGCCCCGCAGCACCGTAAGCGGAGTCCGCAGATCATGGGCAAATGCGGCATTTAACTCTTTCTGCCGTTCCACAAGCCTCCACATCTCCTCCTTTCCATGGACAAGCTCCGCACGCATATCCTCCACAGAATCGCAGAGTTTTCCCAACTCGTCCCTGCTCTCATAATCCACCCGGAATGCAAGATCATTTTCCCGAATTTTCTCTACACTGTCCGCAAGAATGGAAAGCGGCCTGGCCAGCCGTTTTTTATAGAAAATACAAATTGTTACAATCATCCCCGCAAATGAATAAAAAAACGGGCACCACACCCGAATCATATCCAATAACAATATTTTAACAGAATCTGTCTGTTCCGCAAATTGATGCCAGAATCCCCACCAAAGCCCCTTCCTGTAAACCAGCTCTGAAAAATCCGCCTGTTCATACCGTATCCACTCCGCCATCTCCCACTGCCAGCAGGCAATCATCGTCAGATATGATATTCCTGCCACAACCACAGCCAGCGCCAGAATATAGGCAATCATAGCTTTACGAAAGGAAAGATTCCTGATATAACTTTGCAGCTCCTCCAGCTTTTCTTCTAGCCAATCCATCGATATCCCACTCCCCATACGGTCTGTATATACGTTTGATCTGTATATTTTCCTATTTTATTCCGTATTCTGCGTATATGCTCCATAATAATTGCACTGTCGGCATTCCCGTCAAATCCACGGGTTCTCTCATACAGCTGTTCCTTGCTGAATACCTGACCGGCATGCAGCGACAACACTTCTACGATTCCATACTCCGTCTTCGTCAGATTCAGCGGCTGTCCCTCATAATATACGCTATACTCTCCATAATGAATCGACAGGCGGCCAAATAGCTTAACCATCTCATCCGTTTTCTTACGTTCTTCTCTCCGAAGATGCGCCTCCACCCTTGCTCCCAGCTCTTCAATGCTGAACGGCTTCAGTATATAGTCATCCCCGCCCAGCATCAATCCTTTGATCCGGTCTGCTTCCTCAACCTTCGCGGATAAAAACACAATCGGACATACAACATGGGCACGAATCTGCTCACATACAGCAAAGCCGTCAAGCATGGGCATATTAACATCCAGCAATATAATGTCTGGTTCCTGGTTCAGCCGCCCTAATACTTCCAGCCCATTCCGGGCCTCTATCACCTGATAATTCTGCAACTCAAAATAATCCCTTAACAACTGAATAATTCCTGGTTCATCATCTGCTATCAATATACGCTTTTTTTCACACATCATTCTTACCTCACTGTTTCCTATCCATTTAATTGCGTCTGCTGCGAATCAGGTCCTGCACGGAATAGTAGGTTGAGCTTAAAAATCCATCATCGGGTTTGGCGAGGGATTCTGCCTTTTGCAATTTCCTGCAAATCGTCCCGTTCATCATCTCCAAGCAGTTCAACCACTTCTTCATCCGTCATATAGGCAACGCCTGTAATTTTGTTATCCGTATTGCGAATAATCTTGATATTAATCGTTCCTGCCGCATTCATATCCAATGTATAAAAGGAGCCGTCAGATCGGATATCCAGAAAAATATTGACCAGCTGTCCCTGGTAATAATATTTTTTCCCATCCTTCGTAACGCCTGCCGCCCGATATTCTGCTAACTGCTGCTCATCCCATTCCTTTTCTTTAGCATCTTTTTCATCATCCATATTTAACTTGTCAAACAGCATTGACTGGAAACTCCAATTATCATCTTCTAACGCCCTGTCCAGCCAGAGTTCAAGTTCTGCTGCATCCATACAGTCTGCTAATATGGAGAAAATCGCAATCTCATTATCTTTATATGCTTTTTCCGCAAGTTCAGCAATTAGCGGAGCATCTGTATAAAGCTCACTTACCGCGACAGAGAAGAACGCGGCGTTATCATCTGCATAGAATTTTTCAAGCCACTTTCTTTGTTCGCTTTCATCCAGCCGGGGAAAAGTCATTTCAAACAATGGCAAACTGCCGGCTTCATAGTATTGTTCCGCTTGCGAAGCATAATCTTTGTTGAATACGCCTGTTTTTCCCTGTGCGGGAGTTTTGGCTGCTTCTGCCAGGCCCGATGTCTTAGAAGATTTGCCCGGCGTCTGATTGAATGCGGCGGCAGCAGGGTAAATGCCGATAAAAGATGCGCCGGATATGATACACAGCGTCAGCACGCCTGTCAAAAGCCAAACCATTTTTGATTTTTTTCTAAAATTCATAATCGCACCTAACCTTTCTTTCAAAAGCCGCTTATTTTCACTTAAAGTGACGGCTCCAGGATTTTCTTTGTAACTTTTGACTGCTGCCATAGCGTTAAGTAAAGTTTTCCCATAATCCTGCGCATTGGCGCATCCCATTTTTGTAAGGACAGCTTCGTCACAGGAAAATTCACACGCTTTTGTAATTTCACGGCTCATAAGATGCACAAGCGGGTTAAACCAATGCAGACAGACCGTAACCTGCACCAGCCATTTATAAAACATATCCCGCCGTTTATAGTGCGTCAGCTCGTGCATAATGATATATGGCAAATCATTCTGGGAAATAACCGTGCCTGGCAGTACAATACATGGATGGAAAAAACCAATCAGCAAAGGCGAAGAAATCAGCGGGTGGTTACAAAGCTCTACCGGCTTTTTTATGCCGGTCTGTTCCGCAGCAATGGAAAGCCGATCCAGGATTTCAATGTCAGAAACCGGGGTCAATCCCGCTTTGATATACCGAATAAAGCTCTGATAGATTGTTATCTTTCGTATCAGCAGACCCAGCGCGGCCGTCAGCCAAAGCAGCCAGATATGATTTGCCAGCAGCGAACCAATATCCCGAAGAGGGCGGGCTTCTGTTAAATCTTCTGCCGGATCAATCGCGTTTTCCCAGTCCCGCTCCAAACCGGCGGCAGGAGCAGAGACGTCTCCCGGAGCATTTGGCAGGGGATGCTGCTGTATAAGAGCCGCCTGGGTACCCGCCTGTTCCATCGCCTGATAGGGTTTTCCCAGCAGATTTATGTCCGCTTCCAAAGGGAGCAGCAGCCGCAAAATAACAACAAGCCAAATGTAATACTGCCATTGACGGCTGATTTTGTCTTTTAAAAATCGTTTGCCCAAAAGCAAGGCCAGGATAAGCAAACCGCCGGATACAGACATCGACAAGAAGATTTTTAATACTGCGTTCATTGTTTCCCCTTCCCGTTCTCCAGCAGACGTTTTAGTTCTTCGTATTCGTCATCTGCCAGCAAATCGCCCATAATCAAATTGGAAACCAGCCCTTTTGCGCTTCCTTCGTAGATTTTATCCAGGAAGTTTTTGGTCTGCGCCGTCTGGTATTCCGTTTCAGAAATAAGCGTGGTATATTCGTTGCGGCGCCCGATTTTCTTAGAACTCAAAAAGCCCTTGTTTATCAGACGTGACAGAAGAACAATCAAAGTATTTTTTTGACATGGCCTGCCCTTAGACGCCAGTCCGTCCATGATATAGGGAAACAGCGTCACGTTCTCCGGGTTCCCCCATACGATTTTCATAATTTCAAGTTCGGCATTGGATAGCTGCTGTGCCACGGTTTTATCCTCCTAATGTATAACATGATGTTGATAATTAAAATATAACACGATGTTATACTTTTGTCAAGAGTGTATTTGCAAAGGAATCAGAGAGAATACTCATGTTTTATTCGCAATCCTGCTCTCAAACCAAACCTTAATGGATTCAGCCAGTACGGGAACTATCTTTTAAACTTCTATGCCAGAGGTATTTTAATTTGAACGTGCATTTCCTTTTGCGCCGATATAAGATTTCCGGTGCTTTGTGCGTTCTTTGTCTACCTGCCGTATCTGACGTTCAATCTCTGTACAAGTGAAGGTTTCCCCTTTTGGCACCCGTTCTACACACCGTTTTAGCTTTGAGTCCATATCAGCATCTACAAAAATATTAAGCGGGCTATATTCTTTCAAAATTATGTCTGCACAGCGTCTAATCATAATACAATCTCCTTATTCCACAAAGGCTTTAATAATTGTGGTAAAACTTTGAGGATATATGACCATGTTACAGCGTCAGTTCCAAACAGGCTGCAAATATACCTTTAAGAGCCGCTATTCCGTTCTTGTGTGCTTGCCGCCCCAAAGGATGAACCTGTGGTAACCATCCGCTGTACGGCGCGCTTTGGAGATAACGTTGACTGGCTCGGCTGCCTTTGCTGCAAGCTGCACTACGAATGAACAGAACATCTAAAGATAACCCACGTGCTGATAAAATAGCAAAGCAATAAGATTGCCAAAATACCCACTGTTACCCCAATTTGTAACATCAATGTGGTAAAACCTATATATGCAGAGACCTCGGCTGATATGGTCCGGATAAAATAACCAATCACAACAGCGGCTGCCATGATTGCTACGATAATCGGAAGCCCAAACCATACACACAACTGTTTCAAGATAAGTTTCTTGATATGCTGCTCATCTACACCTAATTTTCGGAGTACAGAAAAGCGGTATTTATATTGCCCTGCGTCTAAAAGCTGCTGTAAAGAAAGCACTGTAAGGCAAATTACCATCAGTACAACCGCACCATAAATCATGCCTGTTTGCAGAATAAAGTTATTTGCGATTGCGCTATTTGTTTGAAGCGTGCTGAAACGCACACCATACAAGGCACCGCTTTCTGCCTGCTCCGGGTATTCTGCTGCAAAAAGCCTTTCCAGCTCCCTTGCGTTTTCATAAGTGATGTTTTTTGTTGTTGTAATATAACGGTTTCTTATAACTGGCAGCAATTCCTCACATATTTTATCCGGGAATACATAAAGGACATCTGTATAGGAATTATAAAGTGTTTCTCCCATTGCTTCCTCGGAATAAGACTGCTCGGAAATATTCAACGTTCCCCCATCTGTTACAACGCTGGTATGTTCTGCAATAAAACTATTTCTTTCTTCTTCCGTTGCGATTGTTTTCCACTGTGTTATAAATTCATTTTCTCCTAAAGAAATCCGCTCATATCCCAGCATTTTCCGTATTGCATTATAATCACTTAAAGAAATCGCCACGACAGGAAAGTCATACTTGATCCGATTGTGAAAATCAGCTTTTTTCGGAAGATACAAACTAAAAGTGCAATCATACGCCGTATCTATTTCATGCGCTGCAAAAAAATCAGTGATGATTTCATAATTGTCCTGCGGCAGATTTTTTTCTTCATA
>CAJUPF010000090.1 GCA_910588565.1 uncultured Lachnospiraceae bacterium | reverse complement strand
AAACCCTTCTGTTGTCCATGTGTGTGTTTCTTCATCAATATACTGCAGCGCCCCGGCTTCTTGAAACATCGTATAATTAATTGCCATACAGTGCGCAGACATACAGATGGGAAATGCATAATAAACGCCGTCTTGGTACTGGCAGGCTTCTTTTATCGTATCATAGATTTTTCCGGCCGTTTCGGATTCCCACAGGTCGGACAGATCCGCCATCCAGCCATGTTCTCCCCAGGCGGCGACAAGGCGTTCCGGGCCTTCTAGAACCAGATCGGGAGCGCTGCCGTCGGAAGCGGCCTGAGTGATTTTTTCATCTCCGTTGTCATAATTTAAAAATTCCACAGAAATATGGATGCCAGGATTGTTTTTATGAAAATCGGCCAATATACTTGCTACTGTAGTGGGATTGCCCCAATTGCCTACCGGAAAAGTCCATAAAACAAGCTCGGTAACTTCCTGGCTGCTGCCGCTGTCTGGTTCGATGCCAGAAGTCTGTCCGCTGCAGGAAGACATCAGCGCAAGAGATATTACAAGAGCAATCAAAACAATTATTTTTTTCATAGCTGTAACAATCCTTTCTTTCCGTTTATCAAAAATTCTGCTGCAGGTATTGTTCTAAGAGTGAAAGGAGTTTTTGCGGATCTACCGGTTTTTCCATATGGGCATTCATCCCATGATCCAGACACTTTTGAACATCCTCCTCAAACGCATCTGCGCTGACAGCGATAATCGGTATCATCAGGGCGTCGTTTTGTACTGACCTGCGGATCGCGCTTGCGGCTTCATAGCCTGTCATAACGGGCATCCGGAGATCCATTAAGATAGCGTCATACCATCCAGGGGCGGATTGTTCAAATTTTTCCACGCAGATTTTTCCGTTCTCTGCCCAGTCTGGCTCCAATCCAAATTCACGAAGTAATTCGCTGGCAATTTCCCAGTTCAGTTCATTATCTTCCGCCACAAGGATACGTCTGCCGCTTAAGTCAGCGATGGATTCTTCTTCCTGCGCCTGGTCTGGACTTTGCTCCGCCGTATCGGTGAACTGGCGCAGACTGTAGTAAAGACTGGAGCGGAACAGAGGCTTGGAAATAAAACCACAGATACCGGCCTCTTCGGACTCGGTATCAAATTCATTCCATTCACCGTCGGAGAGAATTATAATTGGCAGATCCGTGCCAAACTGGCCGAACAATTCTCTTGCGGCCTGTATCCCATCCTGCCCCTGAATATCCCAATCCAGTAAAATGATATGGTAGCGATCCGGTTTATTTTGACGGGCTTCTATCATCTGGACAGCCTGCCTGATATCCGTTGCTGTTTCTGCTTTCAGGCCGATGGACTCTAAGGACGAGACGGCAAGACTGCCTGTCGTCTTATCATCCTCTATTACCAGAACATTCTGAGAGGTCAGGCATAGTTTTTTCTCCTGTTGTACTGTTTTTTCCATATCCAGAGTAATATGGAACTGGCTTCCTTTTCCCTGTTCACTTTCTACAGTAATCGTGCCGCCCATTGCATCTATAATATGTTTGGTAATCGTCATACCCATTCCTGCACCGGCTGTTTTTTCCACACGGGCATTGTCTTCTCTTGCAAATGCATCAAATATTTTATCCTGAAATTCCCTGGACATACCTATGCCGTTATCTTTGATATGCAGGTAGTAGCGGATATATCCATCTCCTTTTGGGGAATCGTCTTCAGATAAATTCACTTCAATCGTACCGCCTTCCTGGGTGAACTTGACAGCATTCCCAAGAATGTTCAATAAAATCTGGCTTAAACGGACTCTGTCCGAGCATACATTTTCGTGGTAGATATTATGCACATAAATATGAAAATGCTGCTGTTTTTCCTGAATCTGAGGCTGGATAATAGTTGTGATATTCTGCATAATATCACGGAGGCAGAGCGGTTCCAAATTTAAGGAAAACTTGCCGCTCTCAATTTTGGCCATATCCAGCATATCCGTGATAAGTCCCAGGAGATGGCGGCTGGAGATATAGATTTTTTTCAGGCAGGAACGCGCCCGTGGCGGATTGTCCAGATTGCCGATAGCAATCGATGTCATTCCCATAATACCGTTCATCGGTGTGCGGATGTCATGGCTCATATTCGAGAGAAATTCATTTTTCGCCCTGTTTGACTGTTCGGCTGACATCTGCGCCTGTTCAGCAGTTTTCCTTGCTTCATCCAATTTATGCAGCTGCAGCTTTGTCAGGCGGTAGTAACCGACAAAGACAAGAAGCAGCGCACAGATAATCAGGCTGCAACCGCCAATGGAAATATAGGACCATTTTTTCTGCAGAAGATTGACCGTTTCATCCAGTGTATTGTGAGAGGTTTTCAAAAGCAGGTTCCATTCGGAATTTTGAAGATTGGAGCAATAAACATTCCAGGACTCGCCTTCTATCAGAACTTCGCTTGTATAATCTCTTCCGGCGTTCATTGCGTTTTGGAGCTCTTGTGCATATTGTTTTGGCAATTTCCCTTTGTAGGGTTTATAAAGGTTATCTACCCGTTCAAAATAGTTGTTCTCCTTGACTGTGCCATTATGTAAAACATAACTGCCGTCATTACGTATAATCGAATAGTCCATAATATCATTTTGGATATTGTCTTCCAATACGTTGTTTAAGTAAGTGGTAGGAAATCCTGCAACCAATGCGATGCTTGTCATTCCATCTCCCATAGAATAGTTGGCCGGTATGCCCATTAATACGACGGGAGTTCCCGACTGATCTGTTCCTGTGCATACATTATATCTGCCTTCCCGGACAGAACGCTTTAGGTTCTCCGGAATATCCGCTTTGACCTGGGCTCCATAGAGCATATGAAACATGCCGTCTTCCGTATAAAATGCCAGATATTCAAATCCTGTAGAACGGGCATTATATTTGAGCTCGATCTGCATGGAAGTCTCACTGGTATAACGTCCGGGCGGAACGGAATCTACAAGAGCCTCTACCTGAGAGAGACGAAGCTCAATCGTAGTTCCGAAATGTGAAGATACTTGCTCGCTGATACCAGACATATAAAAAATGCCAAGCTCCTGAATCGCGTCTTTTCCCATAAGGTTCATGCAGATTGTCTGGATAATAAAGATACCAATACAGAAAAGCGACACCAGAATAAGGCTTATATTCAGAAAGTGTGTTGTTCTTTTTTCCATAGTCCCCGTCTCCTGAAAGAAATTGGTGGATTGCCTGCGTTTCGTAAACCGATGCGCACAGACAATGTAGCATGGAACTATTATAGTATATTAAGAAATTACTTTCAAGGAAAGTTATAATTAAGTTCATATTGTTAATTATTATAGATGAAATTAGAGGTAAATGACTTCTGGCACACTATGAGTTTCTGGACGGAGGAACAGATTCTTCCGGAAACGGCAATGACGCAGTGATTGGAGATGGCGTTACAGTGGAAAACGGGGTTGCCAGCCTGCCAGGCGGCGATAAGGATTCCACTGCCTTTATCACTCTGCCGGAAGGAATGTTTGACAATCAGGACACCCTGACGATTTCCATGTGGCTCCGCGACAACGATCCGCGGGAGAACTGGCTTGGCGCATTTTTCTTTGGAACACCAAACAACAGCAATGGGATGCCGACTAGGTATTACTATTTTGTACCCTGTGAAAAGCAGCATAATACGTTAAAGTCTGTTGTTACGGACAGCGTAAATGAAAGCTCTCCCAACCAGACGGAGATTGGAATACGCGAAAGCGTTAATACGGCAGATTACCAAGGCGTCTGGACGCATTATGCTATTGTACTGACGCCTGGAAATATGATCTGCTATATTGATGGGGCAGAGGTAGGACGGAAGAGCTATAACAGCAAAGTCAGTGATTTTGGAACCGGCCTGCAGTCCTATATCGGCAAATCCAATTACCCAGATCCGATTTATCAGGGAGATTTTAAGGATTTCAGGGTTTACAAAAACGCTTTAAGCAAGGAGCAGATCGGACAGATTGTGGGAGTCGGGGAGGAAGCCATGCAGTATTCCATGACGATCGACGGCAACCAGGTTACAAAGGAGTTAAGTGAAAATCTGTACGGACTCTTTTATGAAGATATTAACAGTGCGGCAGACGGCGGTCTTTATCCGGAGATGGTCAAGAACTATTCCTTTGAGAATGCGTATGTTGAAAGCGGAGACAAAAACAGTGAGTATTTCAAAAAGAATGGATATAAGACAACGCCGAAATATAAATTGCATTGGGTATCCTCAGGAACGGGCAGCTTTGAAGTGGAAAGCCAGAACAACCTGAACGAGAAGAATCCCAATTATGCGGTTCTGACCGGAACTGTTACACTGCAAAACGGCGGATTTGCCCCGCAAAGCGATCCCAATGGGGCGGCAATGCCGGTTAAGCCATACAATGCAGCAGAGAAGACAGGTACCTATACCTTTTCCGTATTTGCAAAAGCAGCGTCAGGATATCGTGGGAAATTGAATGTAAAACTGACAGACAGTTCCGGGCGTGCTTTGACAGACGAACAGACGCTGGAAGCTCCCGCGGATGGAACCTGGAATAAGATTACAGCAGAGCTTAAGGCAAATGTCAGCCAGAATACCAAAGGTAAGCTGGTTCTTACCGTAGAAGGCGCGTCCGCATCCGATCAGCTCTGCCTGGATATGGTTTCTGTTGTGCCGCATGACAGCTTTGGATATGGCAATCCCAATTATGCCTGCGGCGTTGGAATCCGGCAGGATCTGATCGATCTGATGATGGATTTAAAACCCAAATTTATGCGTTTTCCGGGGGGATGTATTGTAGAAGGCTTTAACTGGGAAGGTCTGTATGACTGGCGGGATACCATTGGGAAGCTGGAAGAACGTAAGGCTAATACCAACCGCTGGGAGAACTGGAATAATAAAAACCGTACCTGGGGATATATGCAGTCCTTTGGATTTGGCTACCATGAGATTTTGTCTTTGTGTGAAGAATTTGGAATGGAACCGTTTCCTATTATCAGCGCAGGCATTCTCTGCCAGTGGGAAACAGGAGAGTTAAGCAACAATGTGGTAGATGCCAAAACAGGAGAAGACCTGCAGTGGTTTATCGATATGGCGACAAACCTTTTAGATTACTGCTGGGGAGATGCCGCAGAGAACGAATGGGCGAAAAAGCGGGCAGCAAACGGCCATCCAGAAACCTTTAACTTAAAGTACCTCGGAATCGGAAATGAAAACTTACAGGCGAGATATTTTGACAATTTTGATGTGATGAAAGAAGCTGTGGAAGCATATGCCAAAGAGCATTACCCAGATCATGAACTTCACATTATATCCAGCGCCGGCCCAAACGCCGCAGATAATCATCTGGAATATGCGTACGATCGCATTAATCAGACTATGCCGGGAGAAACGCTGGTAGATGAACATTATTATGAATCAGAATCATTTATGTACAACCAGTCAGACCGTTATGATTATTATCAGCGTATGGAACAGGGCGGCAGTAATGTTTTTGTAGGCGAATACGCCGTTAAAAATTACAACAAATACAATACGGCTCTGGCGGAAGCCTGCTATATCACAGGCCTTGAGCGTAACGCGGATATTGTGACCAACATTTCCTATGCGCCGCTTTTATACAAAGTGGGCAGTTTAAGCTGGGATCATGATCTGATCTATTTTGATGAATTTGATACGGCGAAATCAACGAACTATTATGTGCAGAAGATGTTTTCCAACAATTACGGCACAAAGCTGATTGGCACCAAACTGCAGTCGCCGGAAACGGATTATTCCAATTATGGCAGCCCGATTTTAGGAACCAGTTCCGCAGCAGGTTCCATTGATAAGATTACGATTTATGACAATGACGGGAATGTTCTTTTGGAAGATGATTTTTCTGACAATTCCAATGGCTGGGCAGCTTTTGGAAGCCAGGGAAGCTCAAACAATTTTAAAATTGCCAATGGAAAGCTGACATTTACCGGAACTAGCGGAATCAATGTTGTTTATCTTCCAAAGGCAGCGGCAAAGAAATGGAAAAACTTTAAGATAATAGCGGAAGGCGTGACAAAGACTTCCGGCAGCGGCAGCATAGTAATCGGCGCAGGCCATGAGAAACAGTATTATTGGTATAACATGGGCAAAGACGGTGCAGGCACCTGCATGGAAGTTACCAGGCCAGAACGCCATCAGTCCAAGCTTACGACAAAGGTTCTGGGGAATAATTACGCAAATAAACACTATAATACCGGTCAGCTGACAAAACTTCAGACAAATGATAGTATGCAGGTTACCTTTAATTTTGGTACGGACGGCAAACTGGAAGCGAACTATACAAGTTCCTCTGTCAGCAAAGAAGATACGGCAAAATATGATTTTTCCAGTGATTTCAATCAATACCAGACGGATATCTACCAGGTCGTAAATATGGATGATGAGAATGTATATATCAAACTGGTAAATCCGGATAAAAATAAAAAAGACATTCAGCTGAACTTTACAAACTTAAATATTGCGGCAGATGCCAATGCAAACATTACGATGCTTAACGGAAGCCTTGATGACGCGAATGAGATCGGAAAGGAACGGGTTGCCCCGGTATCCTCTGAGCAGAGTATTGAAAATAACGGGCTTCTTTACCAGCTTCCTGCGTTTTCTGTAAATGTGATCCGCATACCTCTGTCACAGCCCAAGGATGATGATCCTGGTAAGGAAGATCCCAAGACGGATAAGAGCAAGTTAACAGCAGCCATTCAGGCGGCGTCTTCTAAAAATCAAAAGGATTATACCGCAGAGAGCTGGCAGAAACTGCAGAGCGCTTTAAACAGTGCAAAGCAGGTAAATCAAGATACCGCAGCTACGCAGGCACAGATCGATACCGCAGTAAATAGTCTGAATACAGCAATTGCGGGACTGGTTGCCATAAAGGATACACAGAATTCGGATACAGAAAAAACGCCCGAAGCGCCTGCATCCGTAAAGGCTTCCTGGACAGGAGCTAAAAATATTAAAATAAGCTGGAAGAAAGTGACAGATGCAAAAGAGTATGAAGTATACCGTTCCACGAAAAAAACTTCCGGTTTCAAAAAGATTGCTGCAGTAACAGAAGCGTCTTATACCGATAAGAAAGCTGCCGCTGGAAGAAATATCTATTATAAAATAGTTGCCGTTAACGGTACGAAGAAAAGCGCGGACAGTTCGGCCGTATCGGCATATATTGTAAAAGCACCAACTGGCATCAAAGCTAAAGTCAAAAGACGTACCGTTACCGTTTCCTTTAAGAAGGCGGCCAAAGCCTCCGGCTATGAAATTTACCGCGCTGCAAAGAAAAAAGGTAAATACAAGAAAGCCGCAGAGCTGAAATCAGCAAAGAAGGTAAAGAAAATTTTTACAAAAATGAAGAAAGGAACCTATTACTATAAAGTACGGGCATACAAAAAAGTCAGTGGGAAAAAGGTATACACCAGCTGCAGTAAAATTGTAAGGGCAACTGTAAAGTAAAGCTTTTTATGTCATATGGCGAAAGCCTTGTAATCATGTATTTTTCCTGATTACAAGGCTTTCTGTCTGGCGGCCGCCAGAGGAATGCTGCATAACAGATTGGCGTATGCGGCCGATTGTTTATTCAAGATTTAGATACCGTCTGGTTATATAGTGGCACGAAATAAAATACCCGATACAAAATACCAATGATATTATCATGCCAGACAGCATCAGGTTCCGGTAAAGTCCGGAAGCAAAAAACATCATCTCCGCTTCTGTTGTCAGCTGTCCCATGAAACGCAGTCCAAAGAGCATCGTCATCATAACGCCTGCAAGCTGCTGCAGGACATAAAAAACAACAAAAGCGCCAATCGAAGCCAGAATACGGTGCTGTCCAAACAACTGCCCTATGGAAAGGCTTGAAAACAGCATCAGAATAATCTGGACGCAGGAGAGAAGCAGCATCGCGCCAAGAATTGCAAAAAACTGGCCGTACTTCATACCAAAAGCCGCTGTCATTTCTGCGTTAAATTCCTGAAAACTCATTAGATTCCAGGCGTCTCCGATCATAACCCGTACCAAAAGAAAAACAGAGCCTATTGTAATCAGCAAGGATACGAAACACCAGAAAACAGAGATCAAAATCTTAGTATTTACCAGTAAAGCGGTTTTTACCGGTAAGGTATGCGTTAAATATCCCTGGCTGCCATACATGGTTCGATAAAAGCGGATGGTCAGATAGACGCCGGTAATAACAAACAATGCAAAAATACACAAGATATAAAACATCATACAGGTAACAGCCAAAAGCTTCATAATATCGTTCTGCAAAAATCTGGCACCAAGCAAAATAACTCCAATCAGTGTAATTGCAATCAGAACCAGATTTAAAGGAGCTAAGACTCTGGCTGTTTCCCTAAATTCATGCTTGAAAAGCTTTCCTAACATCGAAACACCTCCCGGAATAACGCATCTACCGATTTCCCCTGTTCCTGGCGGATATCGTCCACAGAAGAAACCAGGACAATCTGTCCGTTTCTGATAAAAATAACCTCATCCAGAATATTTTCTATATCTGCAATCAGATGCGTGGAAATCAGCATCGTAGCTTCTTCATCATAATTGCTGAGTATAATATCCAGAATATAATCCCTTGCCGCCGGGTCTACTCCTGCAATCGGCTCATCCAGAATATAAAACTTTGCCCTGCGGCTCATAATCAGAATCAGCTGTACCTTTTCTTTTGTCCCTTTTGACATGGTTTTCAGCTTATCTCCAGGGCTGATGTTCAGCTTGGCGAGCATGTCATATGCTCTGCGTTCCTCGAAATCAGCATAAAAATCCTGAAAATATGCAATAATATCCCGGACTCTATGGCTGTTATCCAGAAACGTATGATCCGGCAGATAGGAAACAATACTTTTGCTCTGCGCACTGACAGGACCGGAGGAAATTAAAATCTCGCCTTCGCTTGGTGTCAGCAAACCGTTGATTAGCTTAATCAGAGTCGTCTTACCGCTGCCGTTTGGGCCTAATAAACCAATAATATGCCCGCTTTCCAATGTCAGATTGATATGGCTTAACGCGGTTTTCCTGCCGTAAGCCTTACTCAGATTCCTGCATTCTAAAATAGCGCTCATAAATTCTCCTTCTCTCTTTCATTCTGCATTTCCTGCATCAATGCAATCGTGTCCTCTTTTTGAAAACCCAGATTCTGCATACTTTCCAGAAATGCTTCTATCTTATCTCTTGCAAGACTGGATTTTAAAGCTGCAATCATCTGTACATCCTCCGTAATAAACCGTCCGCTGGTTCGTTTAGAATATACCAGCCCGCCCCGTTCTAATTCCGCAAGCGCTTTCTGCATGGTATTTGGATTGACCGCTGCTTCCGAAGCAAGATCCCGCACAGAAGGCAGCTTATCACCAGGCGCGTACTTCCCGGAAACAATCGCAAGCTGGATAATCTCTATAATCTGCATAAAAATTGGCCGGTCAGAAGTCAGGTTCCATGGCATTTCATCACCTCTTTTGCATGTATTTCTGTATTAAAGTAATAATACAATAAAACAAATACACGGAAATGTCAAGAGAGAAATTTTCAGGCCGCATATTTTGGTACGGTCAGGTTACAGTTCACGGCCTAACCCGGCCGCAAACTGTAACGCATCCAGCCCATTC
>CAJUPF010000089.1 GCA_910588565.1 uncultured Lachnospiraceae bacterium | reverse complement strand
TGCTTTATGTATCGGTCCATCGCCAGTCAGCGGAGTGACTGGCGTGGGTGTGAAATGTAACGAACTGTTACATGTCTGAAAAAATGCCGTATCAGGGAATTGACATTTTCCACAGATATGAGTTACCATCATAGTTATAGAGAGGAAAATAGGTATCCTGTAATTTCCAATAAGAGCATAAGGAGGAGTACGCAATATGAACACATACGATATTACCGCTTTAGGGGAACTGCTGATTGATTTTACAGAAAATGGCACAAGCCCGCAGGGAAATCCGATTTTAGAGGCCAATCCCGGAGGAGCGCCCTGCAATGTCCTTGCAATGTTAGGCCGTCTGGGCCATAAAACGGCATTTATCGGCAAAATTGGGAAAGATATGTTTGGAACCCAATTGGAACATGCCTTAAAAGAAGTAGGAATTGATACAATTGGACTGAAAAAAGACGAAAAAATACATACGACGCTTGCATTTGTACATACATTTGAGGAGGGTGACAGAGACTTTTCGTTTTACCGCAATCCCGGCGCGGATATGATGCTTTCGGAAGCGGATCTGGAAGAAGAACTGATCCGAAACAGCACAATCTTTCACTATGGATCGCTTTCCATGACAGACGAACCTGCCCGCAGCGCGACCAGAAAGGCCATACAGATTGCAGAAGAGGCCGGGGCGCTGCTCTCCTTTGATCCGAATTTAAGAGAGCCTTTATGGAACAGCTTAGACGAAGCGAAAGAACAGATTTTATATGGAATGGAACACTGTAATGTATTGAAAATCTCCGACAATGAAATCCAGTGGCTGACAGGCTGCGAGGATTTTGATCAGGGAATCGGCCTCCTGCAGGAGAAGTTTTCCATTCCCCTGATTTTATTATCGATGGGAAAAGACGGAAGCCGCGCGTATACGGCCAGATACCGCGTAGAGCAGCCCGCGTTTGTACAGGAGCATACGATTGAGACAACAGGCGCGGGGGATACGTTTGGCGCATGTATTCTTCATTATATTCTGACCCATGGCTGGAAAGAGTATGACAAAGAGGAATTAAAAGACATGCTTACATTTGCCAATGCGGCGGCTTCTATTATTACAACCAGAAAAGGAGCATTGCGTGTGATGCCGTCCAAAGAAGAGATTGAAGTGTATATTCATAAGACAGAATAACTGGAAACGGGCTGGAATTGGAATCCGTAAAGTGCAGCAGAAAAGAGGTAAATATGAAAACAGCATGGTGGAACGAAGCGGTAGTGTACCAGATATACCCCAGGAGCTTTATGGACAGCAACGGGGATGGTATCGGTGATTTAAACGGAATTACATCAAAATTAGATTATTTAAAAGAGCTGGGCATAGACGTGATTTGGCTGTCCCCCGTCTATCAGTCGCCCAATGATGACAATGGCTATGATATCAGCGATTATCAGGCAATTATGGAAGAATTTGGAACAATGGAGGACTTTGACCGGATGCTCGCCGGCATCCATGAACGGGGGATGAAGCTGGTGATGGATCTTGTGGTTAACCATACTTCTGATGAACATCCCTGGTTTGTAGAGAGCAGAGCCTCCATGGACAACCCTTATCGTGACTATTATATATGGAGAGAAGGAACGGATGGAAAAGAGCCGAATAACTGGGGCAGCTGTTTTTCCGGCTCTGCATGGCAGTACGACGCGGCAACGGATATGTATTATCTGCATCTGTTTTCCAGACGTCAGCCGGATTTGAACTGGGAAAATGAAAAGGTGCGGGATGAGCTCTTTTCCATGATGGACTGGTGGTGCAGAAAGGGAATCGACGGTTTTCGCATGGATGTGATCAGTTTGATTTCCAAACCTCTGCCGGATGGCAGCGGGAGATTTTTGGATGGCAGGATGCAGCCCGGCGATTTATATGGAGATCCGGGATGTGCCAATGGGCCGCGGGTGCATGAATATCTGCAGGAGATGAACCGCAGGGTATTATCCCGTTATGATCTGATGACCGTTGGGGAATGCGCCGGCGTGACAACGGAAGAAGCAAAGAGATACGCGTCTTTGGATGGAACGGAATTGAATATGGTATTCCAGTTTGAACATGTGGAACTGGGAGATGGCGAACTTGGCAAATGGACGGATCGCCGCGTGGATCTGAAAGAGTTCAAACAGATTATGAGCAAATGGCAGACCGAGCTGTCTGGCAAGGCATGGAACAGTCTGTATTTGTCCAATCATGATCAGCCCCGCAGCGTGTCCCGTTTTGGAAATGACTCGCCTAAATACCAGGCAGTATCCGCAAAGATGCTGGCAACCTGCCTGCATATGATGCAGGGGACGCCTTATATTTATCAGGGAGAAGAGCTTGGAATGACCAACTGCGAATTTCCGTCTTTCGAGGAGATACGTGATATCGAAAGCCTGAATGCAGTAAAAGAACTGACGGAAGCAGGAAAAACAACGCCGGAAGAGATGCTGCGCTTTATCCGCCTCAGAGGGCGGGACAATGCCAGGACGCCGATGCAGTGGGACAATAGCCCGCAGGCAGGTTTTACCAAAGGAGAACCATGGATTATGGTCAATCCGAACTATACCAGGATCAACGCTGCGCAGGAGCTTGCAGATTTGGACTCTGTGTTTCATTATTATAAAAAACTGATTGCCCTGCGCAGGCAGGAAACGGTTATTGTACATGGAGCGTATCAGCTTCTGGAGCCGGAGAGTGAAAGCCTGTTTGTCTATACCAGGACATACGGCGAAGAAAAGCTTCTGGTAATCTGTAACTTTACGGAACATGAAGAGGAGTATCAGCTCCCGGAAGAATTTGAGGAAAGCAGCATTCTGATCGGAAATTATCCGAGAAAAAACATTGGCGGAAGAATCTGTTTAAAGCCATATGAGGCGCTGGCGCTGAAAAGAAACGGATTATAAGGAGTCGGAGCCGTTTTTGGGAAGCATCTGATTCTGATTCCGCCATTCCCTGGGCGGAATGCCATATACATGTTTAAATGCCCTTGAGAAATGAAAAGAATTATCATATCCTACGGCTTTGCCGATGTCGCTGACAGTCAGTTTCGTCAGTTTTAACAGCTCTGCTGCTTTGGTCATCCGGTAATGCATCAGAAATTCCTGCGGCGTCCTGCCAATGGATTTCTTAAATATCTTGCCAAAATAGCTGCGGTTCAGGCCGCAGCTGTCGGCAATATTTTCCACAGAAATATCATTCTGAAAATTCTGTTCAATAAAATTGATTGCTTCATGGATATAGAAGTCCTGCAGACGGCCATTGGAAGAAAGCCGGAACGATGAAACGGAACGGGTCAGGGCATCTAAAAACAGATATAAATGTCCGATCAGATGGAACGGGGGCATCTCTCCATGCTGTGCAATATATAACATTTCATGCATCATTATTTCACGCAGATCATGGGACGTGGCGTGATAAATGGGTGCATTCTGAGAAAGCCCTGCGATGGAAAGGGCTTCTTTTACGCGTAGTCCGTCAAACTCAAGCCAGACATATTCCCAGGGCTGGTTTTTATCTGCAATATAAGTATTGATCTGGTTGGGGAAGATCATAAACCCCTGTCCGCTTTTTACCCTGTAAGTGTGGGTGGTTTTGGCCTTGTCATCCGCATGCAGTATCCCTGTGCCGGATATCACATAGTGGAACAGATAATGGTTCCGCGCAGCCGGGCCAAAGGACTGGGAAGGCCTGCAGCGTTCCCATCCAAACTGATACAGGCTCAGATCTACAAAAGTTTCATTTGGAAATACAGAAAACAGCAAATCTTTCATCTTTTTTCTCCTTTATTTAGTACAGTATACCTGCAAATATACCAAAATGCCAGAATCTTTTTTCTATAGAAAAGAAAAATTGCATAGTGGTATAAAAATGAAAAAACATGCTATTTGATGACGCATTATGGAATGTTAAAAATAATATGGAAAATTAAAGACCAGGTTTGTCCGGGAGGATTATCCGGATATTCTTGGAATCGGAGGGGATATCAACTTTTCCTATTTTGTAGATGCTGATATTCTGGCGGATGTATCCGATTTTGATGGGCTGTCTGACATCAATCAGGGATATGTGGATATTGTAGAAGGTCTGGAATTTGTTCCAACGGAGGGTACGTACGGTGTGCCTTATGTGGCCAATGCAGCCGGAATCCTCTATAATCGCGCCATGTTCAAGGAGCATGGCTGGGAGATCCCAACGACCTGGGAGGAACTGATTGCACTCTGTGATACGATTCAGTCGGAAGGGGTATTGCCATTTTATTTTGGCTTTAAGGATACCTGGACTTGTTTGGCGCCCTGGAATGCCCTGGCAGTTGATCTGGCGCCATCCGATGTATGCCAGCAGGTAAATGCCGGCAATACAACGTTTACGGATGAGTACAGAGAAACGGCAGAAAAGATGCAGCAGCTTGTAACATACGGAGAAGAAGGGCCGTTTGCATATGGATACAATGATGCCTGTACCGCTTTTGCAAACGGACAGTCCGCTATGTTTGCCATTGGAAGCTATGCGGTGCCGCAGATTAAATCTGTAAATCCGGATATGGATATCGATTCTTTTGTTATGCCTGGAAGCAGCAGTGCAGACGGCAATACGTTAAACTCCGGCGTGGATTTGATGTTTGCCGTAACAGAGGACTGTCCAAATAAAGAAGCGGCTTATGAAGTGATTCGCTTTTTGCTGGAGGATGAAAATGTCCAGGCGTATTTGGATGACCAGAACGCAGTTCCCTGTAAGAGCGGCGACTTTAATCTGGCTTCCAATCTGGACGGCATGAAAGATTATATCGCATCCGGAAATATGACAGACTACCAGGATCACTACTATCCGGCAGAGATGGCGGTAGACGCCCAGATTCAGACATTCCTGATCGAGCAGGATCTGGATGCTTTTCTGGCAAAGTTCGACAAAGACTGGCAGAGATATAACCGGGATATTATCCGCAAAGTGGAAGAATACAACGCACAAAATAAATAAAAGGGGAGGAAATGCGATATGAAAAAAATGAATAACAGGGAATTGACGTTTGCCTTAATGACAATACCGATTCTGATACTGTTCTTTGTATTTAATACATTGCCGTTGATCAAGGGATTTATGTACAGCTTTACAAATTTTAAGGGATATGGCTCTTATGACTGGGTAGGGCTCAGAAATTATATGGATTTATTTACGGATGCCCGCGTGGGCAAATCCTACTGGTTTACCATCAAGCTTGCGGTTGTAACGACAATTGTAGTAAATGTCATCAGCTTAATCCTTGCGCTTGGATTAAACAGCAAAATTAAATTTAAGAGCGCCTTAAGGGGCATGTATTTTATACCCAATATTCTTGGCGCCCTGGTTGTCGGCTACATTTTTAATTATTTCTTTACATATATTGTGCCTGGATTTATCAATATGCTGGGCAAAGAGGGCAGCAGTATCCTTGCCAGTACCAAATGGGCCTGGCTTGGCGTTATGATTGTGTGTGCGTGGCAGTCCATTGCAATGAATACGATTATCTATATATCGGGACTTCAGACCGTACCGGAAGATGTATATGAAGCAGGTTCCATTGACGGGGCAACCGGATGGGCTCAGTTCAGGCATCTGACATTTCCGTTGATTATCCCGTTTTTCAGTATCAATATGGTACTGAGCGTAAAGAACTACCTGATGGTATTTGATCAGATTATGGCATTGACAAAAGGCGGCCCTGCACAGAGTACGGAATCAATTTCCTATTTGATTTACAACAATGGTATGGGCGGCGGACAGTTTGGCTTCCAGAGCGCCAACGCGGTTCTGTTCTTTGTCATTATTGTCGTATTTTCTGTGACCCAGCTTACAATTACAGGTAAAAAGGAGGAGCAGTTATAATGAGAGAAAATATCAAAGCAAAAGAAAAATTTAATCTGCCGGTAACGATTCTGTTATTTATTGGACTGATTACCGTCTTATTTCCGCTTTATCTGACGATTGTCGTTGCGTTTAAGCAGCCGTCGGAAATGACAAACAGTGTAGCTGGGATTCTTTCTCTTCCAAAACACTGGAGCCTTGCTAATTTTAAAGAAGCTATGCGTGTAACGGATTTCTGGCATTCTCTGCTGAACAGCTTTCTGATTACAGTGGTTACGGTTGGGCTTTCTGTGGTAGTGCATTCTATGATTGGATATGCAGTAGGAAGAAATAAGGCAAGGAATAAAAAGTATAATTTTGTGTATATGTATGTGGTCAGCGGTATGTTCGTACCGTTCGCAATTTTAATGATGCCGCTTGTAAAACAGACTGCGCAGATGGGAATTGCAAATATTGTTGGCGTTATTCTCTGTTATGTGGTATTCTATATGCCGATGAACCTTATGCTGTACTCCGGATATCTGGTGAATATCCCGATTGCACTGGAAGAAGCGGCCCGTATTGACGGAGCCACCACATTCCGGACATTCTGGAAGGTCATTTTCCCGATTATGAAGCCAATGCATGCGACTGTTGCGGTTATTACGGCTCTGAGCGTATGGAATGATGTTATGACGCCTCTTGTAATTATGTCAGGAAGCGGATTAAATACGCTTCCATTGGCGCAGATGACATTCCAGACACAGTTTGGTACAAATTATAATCTTGCTTTTGCATCCTATCTGCTGGCGCTGGTACCGATTTTGGTGTTCTATATTATTTGCCAGAAACAGATCTTAAACGGCGTAGTGAACGGAGCCGTAAAATAGCTGATTTTTCCGGCTGTTCTGCACATCTGGCTGTCATTTGGGCAGCCAGTGCGCAGATACAGCGAAAGATTAGCTATTTTTGTAACAATACAGTTTGCAGCTGTGCAGTTAACATCCGATCTGGCAGAATTGTTATCAATTTTTTGATTAATGGAAATATTCTATTTGTATGGATGCAAAGTAAATGGTATAATGGTTCATATTATTCATAAGTTAAAGGAGGATTGAAAATGGCTATCATTTTCCATGAAAAAAATAAGATTTTTACTTTGCATACAAAGAATTCCACTTATCAGATGAAAGCAGATGCGTATGGATTTCTGATTCATCTTTATTATGGAAGATATACAGAGGGAACGATGGATTATCTGCTCTGTTATGCGGACCGTGGATTTTCCGGCAACCCGCATGATGTAGGAGAGGACAGGACATACTCTATGGATGTGCTGCCGCAGGAGCTTCCCTGTCTGGGAACCGGAGACTTTCGGAATACAGCAATAGTCGTAAAGAATGCCGATACATCCTATGGATGTGATTTCCGTTACCGGACCCACCGCATTACAAAAGGCAAATATGCGCTGCCAGGGCTTCCGGCTGTTTATGCAGAGGAGAAGGAAGCAGAGACGCTGGAAATCGATATGGAAGATCCGGCTACCAAGATGCAGATTACACTTTTTTATGGGGTTTTGCCAAAGCTGGATATCATTACAAGAAGCGCACGGATTAAAAATGCGGGAACCGGCAAGGTTTATCTGGAAAAGGCGCTGACTGCCTGCCTGGATTTTGTCGGCGGAGAGTATGATCTGATCAGCTTTTACGGACGGCATTCCATGGAGCGGAATTTCCAGAGGATACCGATCGCCCATGGCTCTCAGGTGATTGAAAGCCGCAGAGGCACTTCCAGCCATCAGTATAATCCGATGATGATTCTGGCAGAGCGAGAGACGACAGAAGATGCGGGAAGCTGTTATGCGATGTCATTTATCTACAGTGGAAGCTTTAAAGGAGAAGCGGAGCGGGATCAGTATAATCAGACGCGTGTGCTGCTCGGTCTTTCCGACTCATTGTTTTCTTATCCGTTAGAGGCGGGAGAAGAGTTCTGGCTGCCGGAGGTGGCATTGACTTACAGCAGTAAGGGTCTTGCAGAACTGTCACAGAATCTGCACCGCTGCTTCCGTACCCATCTTTGCCGTGGGAAATACAGGGATCTGGCGCGGCCGATTCTCTTAAACAGCTGGGAAGCGTCCTATTTTGATTTTAACGGAGAATTCATTTACCAGCTTGCGAAACAGGCGGCGGATCTTGGAATCGATATGCTGGTTTTAGACGACGGATGGTTTGGAAAACGTGATGATGACAACAGTGGACTGGGAGATTGGACGGTCAATGAGGCGAAACTGGGAGAATCTTTAGGAAGCCTGATCCAGCGGATCAATGCGCTTGGCGTTAAATTCGGCATCTGGATCGAACCGGAAGCTGTCAATGAGGACAGTGATCTTTTCCGCGCCCATCCGGACTGGGCGCTCACGATTCCCGGCCGGAATCCGGTACGGGCCAGGAACCAGCTGCTTTTGGATTTTTCCAGAAAAGACGTGGCAGACAGTATATTTGATAGCATATGCAAGGTTTTGGATCAGGGAAATATTGAATATATTAAATGGGATTTAAACCGCAGCCTCTATGACTGTTTTTCCCGGAATACAGAGGATCAGGGACGTGTTATGTATGATTATGTCCTGGGCGTGTATGATTTCTTAGAACGTCTGGGAAAACGGTATCCGAATATTCTGATTGAAGGATGCAGCGGCGGCGGCGGACGGTTTGATGCGGGTATGCTTTATTATACGCCGCAGATCTGGTGCAGTGATAACAGTGACGCAATCGACCGGGTTCGGATTCAGTATGGGACATCCTTTGGATATCCGGCGTCGTCCGTTGCGGCGCATGTGTCAGCGGTGCCCAATCATCAGAACGGACGTGTGACGCCGTTCCATACAAGAGGAATTACTGCTATGATGGGTTCTTTTGGATATGAACTGGACCCTGGAACATTGTCAGACGAAGAGAAGCAGAATATCCGGGCTCAGATGGCAGAATACAGAAAATATGAAAAACTGATTATGCAGGGGCTGTATTACCGTCTGACCGATCCGTATACACAGGAAGTCGGCGCCTGGGAATTTGTATCGGAAGATCAGTCAGAAGCGCTTGTCAATGCCGTTATGCTGGAGGTACATGGAAATATGACGCAGAATTATCTCCGTCTGAAAGGCCTGCAGGAGGGCTGCATGTACCAGGAAGAGGCAAGCCAAAAAGTATATCCGGCAAATGCCCTGATGGAATCCGGTATCCCGCTTCCGGTTGAATTTGGAGAATATCACGCGTATCAGATGCATTTTATAAGAATAAAGTAAAATAACCAAGAGGAAATGCTGGAACAGTCAGCTCAGAGCAGGGTTCTTTCGGACAGCGGATCATGAAAAAGCAACGATGTTTAGACCGCGTCAGAGATCGAACCCTGCTTTGAGCGTTCCTCTTAAACAAATCAAAGAAAAGGTGAAAATATGAAAACATATCGAAAACGTTTTGAAAAACACTTTAACGAGCTCCGGTGGCTGTATATGGAGCTGTATAACAATGGCTCTATGTTTGCGGAACTGTGCGAACAGTTAGAGCGCTTTTACAAAGAAAGAAGCAGAGCGTTAAAGCAGCAGGATCTGAAGCGAGAAAAACAGCCGGACTGGTACAAAAAGAACGACATGCTTGGTATGATGTTTTATATTGATAATTTTGCAGAGAATATAAAGGGAGTGGAGTCAAAGCTGGATTACATTGAAACATGCAATGTGAATTATATCCACCTGATGCCCTTCCTTGATACGCCAAAGGGCCGTTCCGACGGAGGCTATGCCGTATCGGATTTTAGGAAGGTGCAGGAAAAGCTGGGCACGATGAAAGATCTGGAAAAGCTGACGTCTTCCTGCCACAGGAAAGGCATCAATGTCTGCATGGATTTTGTAATGAACCACACGTCTGAGGATCATGAATGGGCCAGGAAAGCGCGTCAGGGCGACGGGGAATATATGAGCCGTTATTTTTTCTTTGACAATGACCAGATCCCAAATCAGTATGAAAAAACCGTACCGCAGGTATTTCCGACTACAGCGCCGGGGAATTTTACATGGCTTCCCGATATCGGGCATTATGTGATGACTTCGTTTTACCCGTATCAGTGGGATTTGAACTATAAAAATCCCAGAGTATTTAATGAAATGCTGTATAATTTCCTGTTTCTGGCCAATAAGGGAATTGACATTATCCGAATTGACGCGGTTCCCTATATCTGGAAAGAACTAAATACACAGTGCCGCAATCTTCCCCAGGTACATACCATTGTGCGTCTGATGCGTATGATCAGCGAAATCGTATGCCCAGGTGTTCTTTTGCTTGGAGAAGTGGTTATGGAACCGGAGAAAGTAGTCCCTTACTTTGGAACGGTGGAAAAACCGGAATGTCATATGCTGTATAATGTTACGACGATGGCGACGACCTGGCATACGGTAGCTACCAGGGATGTGCGGCTGCTCAAAAAACAGCTTGATATTGTAAATGCGCTGCCAAAAGAATATGTATTCCTGAATTATCTGCGCTGCCATGATGATATCGGCTGGGGATTAGATTATGCGTTAATTTTAGGATATGTCGGCATTATTTTAT
>CAJUPF010000088.1 GCA_910588565.1 uncultured Lachnospiraceae bacterium | reverse complement strand
TCACACCAGACGATACGAAATATTCGCCAAAACTGGCGTGGGTGTGAAATGTAACAACAGTTCAGTTACAGTTCAGCCTTCCGGCTTCGCTGTTACAGAATCCGGCTCATTTAAAGTTTGCCTGCGGCAAAGGAACCGGATTCATATCCACATCGCAACCACAACCAATACTAATATGCTCCCTCCTCTGCGCGTCGCCTTTGAAGCTCTACACCCGTATCTCCTCCACCAGCCCCGAATACCGTTCCTGCTGCCTCGTATTTTCCACCATCCCATAAAACGTACGCTCATCCCCCACCAGCGCAACACACTTCCTGGCCCTTGTAACCGCCGTATAAAGTAAGTTCCGGTTCATCAGCATCCTCGGCCCGTTCAGCAACGGAATCACAACCGCCGGATACTCCGATCCCTGGGATTTATGAATTGTCACTGCATACGCCAGCTCCAGCTCCTCCAAATTCTTCATCGAATACGCAACCCTGCGCCCTTCATCAAACTCCACCGTCATTGTCTGCGCATACTCATTGATCTCCCTGATAATCCCCATATCTCCATTAAACACACCCAGCCCTCTCTCAACCGCTATTCCATACGTTCCGCTGATTTCCCACTCAATCTGATAATTATTTTTCGTCTGCATCACCTTATCCCCCTCGCGAAAGATACGGCTGCCATATTCTTTCTCCTTCTTATCTGCCGATTTCGGATTCAGATACTGCTGCAAAATCCCGTTCAGCCGCTCCACCCCAAGCAATCCTTTCCGCATTGGTGTAAGCACCTGAATTTCAAACGGAGAAGCGTCTACAAACCTTGGCAGCTTCTGAATGATCAGCTGAAGCGTCACATTGATAATCGTATCCGCATCATATCTTTTGAGGAAGAAAAAATCCATACTTTTATTATCCAACGCCACTTCTTTCCCATCGTGAATTCTATGGGCATTCAGAATAATATCGCTTTTCGCCGCCTGCCGGAAAATCTTTCTGAGCATCACCACCGGAAACACACCGGAATCAATCATATCCTTTAACACACTGCCCGGTCCCACGCTGGGAAGCTGATTGACATCTCCGACAAGGATCAGTCTTGTTCCTGCTACAACCGCTTTTAACAACGCATGCATCAGACTAATATCCACCATAGACATTTCATCGATAATCACCACATCTGTCTCTAACGGATATTCCTCATTTCTGGAAAATCCCACGCTATCTTCCAATCCTCCGTTCAATTCCAGCAGGCGGTGAATCGTTTTCGCTTCATAGCCTGTCGTTTCACTCATCCGCTTTGCTGCCCGTCCGGTAGGCGCAGCCAGAGAAATGTCCATTCCTTCCAGTTCAAAGTACCGGATAATCGCATTGATCGTCGTCGTTTTGCCAGTACCAGGCCCGCCGGTAATAATCAAAACCCCGCTTGTCACCGCCTCTTTTACCGCAAGCATCTGCATTTCATCCGGTTCCATCCCACTCTGCTTTTCAATCTGACGGATTCGTCTGCTTATCTCTATCTCCGGAACATCCAATTTAATATTCAACGACCGCAGCCGTGCGGCAACAGAAACTTCCATATAGTAATAAGCCGCCCCATAAATACGCTCTCCCTTTACTATAATCTTTTTTTCAATTGCAAGATCCATATACTGCTTTTCAATCAACGCTGCATCTGCTTCCAAAAGTTTAGCCGCTTTTACTGTCAGTTCCTCTTTCGGAAGACAGGTATGCCCCTCCGACGCTGCCAGAAGCAGGCTGTATAACACACCGCTTTTCACCCGAAATTCAGAATCCATGCGAATTCCCGCTTTCGCGGCAATCTCATCAGCAATTTTAAACCCCACCCCCTGTATATCATCCGCAAGCTGATACGGATTTTCTTTTATAATCCGGTAAACATCCTGCTGATACGTACGATAGATTTTCACTGCCAGATTCACAGATATTCCATACTGCTGCAAAAAAATCATCGCCTGCCGAAGCTCCCGCTTCTCCATTACCTGCGCCGAAATCTCCATCGCCTTGCGCTCACTGATCCCCTTTACCTCAGCCAGACGCTCCGGCTCTTCTTCCATAATACGGAAGGTATCCTTTTTAAACCGCCGTACAATTCTTGCCGCCAAGGCTTTTCCAATCCCCCTGATATCCCCCGAACCCAGATACCGTTCTATGGAAATCTCATCCTCAGGTTCACATTCTTCCAGTTCCTGTATGGAAAACTGCTTTCCATACATCGGATGTTCTTTGTATTCCCCGGATGCTTTGATATTTTCCCCCTCGCTGATAATCGGAAACGTTCCCACACAAGTGATTTCTTCCTCTTCGCTTACCATCTCAAACACCGTATATCCATTGTCCGGATTCCGAAAAATAATATGCTCCACGTAGCCTTTGAGTACTTCCATTATTTCCTCCTTCTGACGCGCCTGCTGTGCCAGCCAAGAACAAAGAATCTGATATCTCTCCTGTAACACAAAAATATTGGATGTACGAAACCTCATACATCCAATATCTGCTCTCTTGTATCATAACAACCAAAATTATATCTTATAAGGAATAATTCCGTTTCATCTGCTCATACATCTGCTGTGCCAGACCCAATTCCTGCTGTTCACAAACTTCATCCGCAAGCGTCTGAATCATTTCTTCCTTAAAATAATCCGTCAGCTGCGACATAGAGGCATCTTCTTCCTCATCCTTTGGAATCGTCTTCTCTACCTCTTTCAGAACCTGCTCCACAAAATATGCTTCAAACTCCTTACATACATCCATCAGTTCTTCATCTGTAGCGGAAGAAAGATCTCCGCCCAGTCTGTCCTGCAGCGCACTGGCCTTGCTGCTATATGCGGAACTGCTTATCTGATCCGCCATCGCCGAAATGCCGTTAATTCCCATATTCATAGATACTTCCTCCTATAAGCATGTACTGTTAAAATCAAAATGCGCCTGATTTATCGCCTTAAATTATTAGCCTGCTGCAGCATATCATCGGATGCCTGGATTGCTTTGGAATTTAACTCGTATGCTCTCTGGGCAACGATTAAATTAACCATTTCATCTGCGATCTGGACATTGGAGCCTTCCAGATAATACTGATTTACAGTACTCCTGTTTAATCCCGCTGTAGTCGCTTCATTCATAGCTGCGCCGGAAGCATCCGAAACAGCATACAGGCTTCTGGAAAGCTTCTCAAGACCTGCCGGGTTTGTAAACTGATGCAGGCCAATGGTCTGATTCATCGCCACATATGCACCGGCTGCTGTTCTGTAACCAATGGACCCATCATTGGAAATCACCATATTGCCGCTGGTAACTCCAGCCGGAACGATAATCTGGTTCCCATTGGAATCCAATACCGGATAACCGTCGGAATTACATAATGTCGTCCCCTGCGGGCCAATCGCCCAGCAGAATGCTCCGTTACGGGTATAATACGTCTCACCGTCGTCACCCTGGACTGCAAAAAATCCCTCACCGTCAATTGCAAAATCCGTAGGATTCTCACTGGACAGCATAGAACCCTGTGAGAAAATCGTATTCGTCGCTGCAACCCTGGTTCCAAGTCCCACCTGCGCTTCCACCGGCTTGTTCTCGCCATTGGCAGTCGTCGTCCGCGTCTGCATATTCTGATACAGCAGGGTTTTAAATTCCGCCCGCTGTGTTTTATAGCCTGTCGTATTTACATTGGCAAGGTTATGGGAAATTGTATCTACATTTGTCTGCTGGGCAATCATTCCTGATGCCGCAGACCAAAGCGCTCTCATCATACTGGTTATCCTCCTCTAAGTTATACCTGTCCTACTGAATTTACAGACTTATCCAGGGTATCATCAATTGTCGTAACAACTTTCTGATTCGCTTCATATGCCCTTGTAATCGTAATCATCTCTACCATTTCCTTTACGATATTGGTATTCGACATTTCAAGGCATCCCTGCTCAATCCTGGCGTCCGACTCTGTCATCCGTCCGCCCGCCACCATATCAAAATAGTTTTCGCCATATTTTTCCAGATAATTGTAATCTTCAAAATCTACAAGGCCAATCTGCGCTACCACAGCGTTATTCTGATATACAAATCCGTCAGCGTCAATTTTCACTTCATGGTTCGGATCTACCCTGATATAGTTTGCCTGGCCGCCCGCCGAATTCCTGGCACCATTGGCATTTAATACGTAATCGCCGTCTTTTGTCATAAGATAGCCGTTCTGATCTACGGTAAAATTACCGTCTCTTGTGTACCGAATCGTGGTCCCGCCGCCTCTATTGCGAAACTCCACAGCAAAAAAGCCCGTTCCATCCAATGCAAGATCATACGTATTGTCTGTCACCTGAAATGAACCCTGTGTAAAATCCCGGTAAGTTTCTCCGACTTTTACTCCCAGATTTACATTTCCCAACCTTTTCGAACGGAAAATCTCCGAGGTATCTTTAATCTTCAGCGCAAGCTGATCGTCAAACGACTGATTCACCGTTCCCTCTCTCTTATATCCGGTCGTAGATGCATTCGCAAGGTTATTCGTCATAACGTCCATCCGGCGCATCTCCTCCACCATACCGGTATAAGCGGTATATAACCCTTTAACCATTTACAGTTCTCCTTCCCTGCTCATCCCTGAACTGTCTGCCATCCCTGTCTGTAACTCTCAGATAACTTCCAGGCCAGATTCCTCTGCGCAAACACGAATATCATCTGAGCTGTTATCCATTTTAAATATACTTTTCAATATAATATCGGCAAAGTCACACTTTTTCTTTAGTCCTCATCTCTTTTCCCGGATAAAAACTCTACGAATTTACCGGTGCCAATCGCAACGCAGGTCATTGGCTGCTCCGCTGTCATCGTGTTAATTCCGGTTCTGTCTTCTATCAGTTCTTCAAGCCCCCGCAGCAGCGCGCCGCCGCCGGTAAGTACGATTCCCCTGTCTGCAACGTCGGCAGCCAGTTCCGGCGGAGTCTTCTCAAGCACACTGTGAACCGCTTCCACAATCTGCAGTGTCGGCTCACGCAGAGCATCCTCTGTTTCTTCGGAAGAAACGGTAACCGTCTTTGGAAGTCCTGTCACCAGATTACGTCCGCGGACGTCCATTGTCTCATCCCTGCCATTGGGAAAACAGGAACCAATCTTTATCTTAATATCTTCTGCTGTCCGTTCACCAATCAAAAGATTATGTTTTTTACGCATATAACGTACAATTGCTTCATCAAAATCATCTCCGGCGATCTTAATGGAAGTGCTCACCACAGATCCGCCCAGGGAAATCACAGCGATATCGGCGGTACCGCCTCCGATGTCTACGATCATATTGCCGCACGGCCTTGCAATGTCGATTCCGGCTCCGATTGCCGCTGCAATCGGTTCTTCAATAATCGTCACTTCCCTTGCGCCCGCATTGTACGTGGCATCTTCTACAGCTTTCTTTTCTACTTCCGTTACACCGCTGGGTACACATACACTGATTCTGGGTTTGCGGAAATTCTTCTTGCCGATTGCCTTCTGGATAAAATATTTGATCATTTTCTCCGTAACGGTATAATCAGAGATAACGCCCTGGCGAAGCGGCCTGACCGCCACTATATGCCCCGGCGTCCGGCCCAGCATCAAACGCGCTTCTTCTCCAATTGCTCTTATTTTATTTGTATCTCTGTCAAAGGCTACTACTGAGGGTTCTTTTAACACAACGCCCTTTCCTTTAATATAAACCAATATGCTCGCCGTACCCAAATCAATTCCTATATCTGTCGAAACCATTCTGTTTCCCCTTTCATCTTCCTGCATTTATTGTGAACACAAACCGTACATTTAATCATATTTTTGCATATACATCCTTATTATATACAAATGCTACCAATTTTCAAATCATTTTTTTGGAAATCCGGGAGAAATTTATACTCTATTTCATTAATTTTTTATTAAATATTTCTGAATGTATTTGCCAGTATAGGATTTTTTCACGGCTGCAACCTCTTCCGGCGTCCCTTTCGCAATTACGGTACCGCCTCCGTCGCCGCCTTCCGGACCCATATCAATGATATAATCCGCCGTTTTAATCACATCCAGATTGTGTTCAATCACAACCACGGTATTTCCTCCTGCAGACAATTTGTGGAGAATCTCAATCAGTTTATGCACATCCGCAAAATGAAGCCCCGTCGTCGGCTCGTCCAATATATAGATCGTCTTTCCGGTGCTTCTCCTGCTAAGCTCTGTCGCCAGCTTCACACGCTGCGCCTCGCCTCCGGAGAGTTCCGTTGAGGGCTGCCCCAGACGGATATAGGATAATCCCACATCATACAGTGTCTGGATCTTACGCTCAATAGAAGGAACATTCCTGAAAAACTCCAGCGCCTCTTCCACAGTCATATCCAGCACATCATAAATGCTTTTGCCTTTATATTTTACCTCCAGCGTCTCTCTGTTATAACGCTTTCCCTGGCATACTTCACATGGTACATACACATCCGGAAGAAAATGCATTTCAATTTTTAAAATACCGTCGCCGGAACAGGCTTCGCACCGCCCGCCTTTGACATTAAAACTAAACCGGCCCTTTTTATATCCCTTGGCTTTGGCATCCGGAGTCGCAGCGAATAAATCGCGGATCGTATCAAACACCCCGGTATAAGTCGCCGGATTGGAGCGGGGCGTCCGCCCAATCGGCGACTGATCAATGGCAATCACCTTATCTAGCTGTTCCATTCCGCGGATTTCTTTATGTCTGCCTGGGATGGTACGGGCATGGTTTAGTTTTCTCTGCAGCGTTTTATAGAGTACCTCGTTGGTCAGTGAACTTTTCCCGGAGCCAGAAACTCCGGTAATACAGGTCAGAACCCCCAATGGAATCTTTACGTTAATCTTCTTTAAATTATGTTCAGAAGCTTCCACAATCTGTAAAAATCCGGTTGGCTTTTTGCGTTCCTTTGGCACCGGAATCTTAATTCGGCCGCTTAAATACGCACCGGTAATGGAGTCCTCATTCTGCATAATCTCTTCTGCTGTGCCTTTGGCAATCACGTTTCCGCCATGTTCCCCTGCGCCAGGGCCGATATCCACAACATAATCCGCTTCCCGGATGGTATCCTCATCGTGCTCGACGACAACCAGCGTATTTCCCAGATCCCGAAGGTTTTTCAGCGTTGCTAACAGCTTGTCATTATCCCGCTGATGCAGTCCAATACTTGGTTCGTCCAGGATATATGCTACGCCGACTAACCCTGATCCAATCTGGGTAGCCAGCCGTATTCTCTGCGCTTCGCCGCCGGAAAGTGTGCCTGTCGCCCGTGAAAGGCTAAGATATTCGAGTCCTACATCCACCAAAAATCCAACGCGGGATGCGATTTCTTTCAGTACCTGTCTGCCAATCCGTTTCTGCTGCTCGCTCAGCTCCATTTCTGCCAGGAACTTTTGCAGATTTTTGATAGAAAGATTCGTAATTTCAAAAATATTTTTATCCGAAACTGTAACGGCAAGGGAGGATTTTTTCAGACGCTGCCCTTTGCATTCCTTACAGGGTGTAATCCGCATAAACTGTTCATACTCCTGCTTCATAACATCGGAGCCGGTCTCACGGTATCTTCTCTGTACATTGCGGATCAGTCCTTCAAACGCCACATCATAGACGCCTTCTCCCCTCTGCCCTTTATAATGTACCTTAACTTTTCTGCCGTCTGTACCGTTAATCAGCATATACTGGATCTCTTCCTCTAAATCCTGGTACGGCGTATTCAGGTCAAACTGATATTCTTCCGCAAGCGCTTTTAATGTTGCATAGGTATAACTGGACGGGTCTGTACAAGACTGCCACCCCATAACCTGAATCGCGCCTCCCGCAATGCTGAGGCTTTTGTCCGGTATCATCAGATCTTCGTCAAATTCCATTTTATATCCCAGCCCATAGCAGACCGGACAGGCGCCAAAAGGATTATTGAAAGAAAAACTTCTCGGCTCAATCTCCTCTACACTGATTTCACAATCCGGGCAGGCAAAGCTCTGGGAAAAATTCATAGTCTCCCCGTCTATCACGTCTACCATCAGAAGTCCGTCTGACAAATCCAGTACATTTTCAATTGAATCTGTCAGACGTTTCTCTATCCCTTCCTTTACTGCCAGACGGTCCACTACAATTTCAATATTGTGTTTTTTATTCTTTTCCAGCTTGATTTCTTCTGTCAGCTCATATATATTGCCATCTGCCTGGACACGGACGTAGCCGCTTTTTTTGGCTTTTTCAAACAGCTTCTGATGCTCGCCTTTCCGGCCTCGTACAACCGGGGCTAACAGCTGTATCTTCGTCCGCTCCGGCAGGCCCATAATCTGATCAACCATCTGATCGACCGTCTGTTTCTTAATCTCTTTTCCGCATTTGGGACAGTGAGGGATACCAATTCTGGCATAAAGAAGGCGGAAATAATCATAAATCTCCGTTACAGTCCCCACTGTGGATCTGGGATTGCGGTTCGTCGATTTCTGATCGATTGAAATGGCGGGCGGAAGGCCTTCGATTTTTTCCACATCCGGCTTTTCCATCTGTCCCAGGAACTGCCTGGCATAAGAAGACAGAGATTCCATATAGCGCCTTTGTCCTTCAGCATAAATCGTGTCAAAAGCAAGAGACGATTTGCCGGAACCGCTGAGCCCGGTCAGGACAATCAGTTCATTTCTCGGAATATCAATATCAATTCCTTTTAAATTATGCTCTCTTGCTCCTCGAATCTTAATATATTTTCGTTCCTTCATTCTATTTTACTCCTTATCCCTGCATACATCACTGCCTGATTCACTTTTCACCTCTGTCATGGCGGTATTTTTTTAATTCCATCATCTTATCCCGCAGCTCTGCTGCCGCTTCGAAATTCAAATCCGCAGCTGCACGCTCCATTTTTTTCTTAACCTCAGCAATCAGCTTGTCCAGCTCTTTCATGCTCATGGATTCCGGATCTTTTGCAAACTTCTGCTCCTCTTTGGCAACCTTTTTGGAAATACTGATCAAATCCCGGACAGACTTCTGAATGGTCTTAGGCGTAATGCCATGCGCTTCGTTATATTGCTGCTGAATGCTGCGTCTCCGTTCTGTTTCATTGATAGCAACACGCATGGAATCTGTCATTATATCCGCATACATAATCACATGCCCCTCGGTATTGCGGGCCGCCCGTCCGATAGTCTGAATCAGGGAAGTTTCCGAACGTAAAAAGCCCTCTTTGTCTGCATCTAAAATCGCAACCAGTGTAATCTCCGGTATATCAAGACCCTCCCGCAACAGATTAATCCCCACCAGTACATCAAACACGTCCAGGCGCATATCCCGGATAATCTCAGAACGCTCCAGCGTATCAATGTCAGAATGAAGATATTTGACACGAATGCCGACTTCATTCATATAATCGGTCAAATCCTCCGCCATACGCTTAGTCAGCGTGGTAATCAAAATTTTATGATGATTCTTCGTCTCTTTCTTTACCTCTGCGATCAGATCATCAATCTGCCCTTCTACCGGCCGTACCTCCACCTGCGGATCTAACAGCCCTGTAGGCCGAATAATCTGCTCAATCCGCTGCAGCTCATGTTCTCTTTCATAGACATTCGGCGTTGCAGAAACAAACAGCATCTGGTTAATTTTACTCTCAAATTCTTCAAAATTCAGCGGACGGTTATCTTTCGCAGAGGGAAGGCGGAACCCGTAATCAACCAGCGTAGTTTTTCTGGACTGGTCGCCGGAAAACATACCCCGCACCTGGGGAATCGTAATATGGGATTCATCTACCATAATCAGAAAATCATCCGGAAAATAGTCCATCAGCGTATGCGGCGTCGCACCTGCAGGCATACCTGCCAGATGCCTCGAATAATTCTCAATTCCGCTGCAGAATCCGGTTTCCCGCAGCATCTCAATGTCAAAATTGGTCCGTTCCGCGATCCGCTGCGCTTCTAACAGTTTATCCTGGCTTTTAAACCAGCGGACGCGCTCCTCCATCTCCTGTTCGATATCAACACAGGCTTTATTAATTTTCTCCTGCGGCACAACATAGTGAGAGGCCGGGAACACGGCAATATGCTCCAGCCGATGCTTGATTTCTCCGGTCAGTACATCCACTTCCGTAATCCGGTCAATTTCATCTCCGAAAAATTCCACCCGATATGCTGTTTCACTGAAGTTTGCCGGAAAAATCTCCAATACATCCCCTCGTACGCGGAACGTGCCGCGGTGAAAATCCATATCATTACGGGTGTACTGAATGCTGATTAACTTCTGAATGACCTCATCCCGGTCTTTTTCCTGGCCAGGACGCAGGGATACCATCATATTCTGATAATCTACCGGACTTCCAAGACCATAAATACAGGATACGCTGGCAATAATAACGACATCCCGACGCTCGACTAAGGCGGCTGTGGCAGATAAGCGAAGTTTGTCAATTTCTTCGTTGATGGCGGAGTCCTTGGCGATGTAGGTGTCCGAAGACGGGATGTAGGCTTCGGGCTGGTAGTAGTCGTAGTAGGACACAAAATACTCTACTGCATTCTCAGGGAACATCTCCTTGAATTCTCCGT
>CAJUPF010000087.1 GCA_910588565.1 uncultured Lachnospiraceae bacterium | reverse complement strand
CCTCTTTTTTGCCGCCTGTATCGTCTTGTTTGTTGTCTGTATCCTCCTTTTTGTCGCCCGGATCATCTTCCTTATCGTCTGGTTTCTCTTCCGGATCTTTGCTTTCCTCTGTTTCGCTGGTTACTTCAAAATTCTCGATCACTTTTTCCCCACCGGAGGATCCAAGCGTCATCAGGGATGAGCCGATGACGCTGCCGATGTAGTTCATTGACTTGTACTGTTCGGAAGCGTCGGATGAATAAAAATCAGCCTCAACCTTTTCTCCTTCGCCTTCTACCTGGATCACATTTACCTTGCTGATATCGCTGACATTGACTGTCAGGCTTGCAGCAGAAGTAACGACGCTGAGTTTCCGATCTACATTACACATGCTCATCTGCAGTTCATTTTTACCCTCATCTGTATTTTTCACGGTATATTCACCCGTGGGCAGATAAATCATGGGCTGAATCTCCGACTTGCCACAGGTTCCGTCCAGCCTTGCGCATACCGGGTAATAGGAGAAGATTTCCTCATCCTCGGAATAAATCTCTCCGTCTTTCAATACCGCCACCTCCTGGCCAGTCTTATCACAGATGGAAGCATTCGCCACATTGAGCGTCATCACGTTTCTGCCGGGATCCGGCTTTTCTTCCAGGCTGCGGTTCAGCCATACTTTTACAAAGCTGTCGTAACTGATGTAACTGATGGTGCAGCTTATATCACCTGTTTTTTCCGAAGTCCAGAACAGCTCTTTGTTTTTGCTGCCGCCGTCGTAATACCAGCTGGTGCAGGCGCCGTTTTCCATTACAAGCGTAATATACCGGCTTTCCCCAGGATGATTGCAGTCGTACACATAGATTCTGCGCTCCGTCTCACTGATATCTTCCATATGGTATCCCACTAATGCATGGGCTCCCGGCCCCTGCCCCTCCGGCGCGCTGCTGTCCAGAACGATAATCACAGCCGTATGTTCTTCCTCAGCGGACTGCAGCGCGCTGCACATCCAGTTAATCCTTCCTCTATTGGTGGTTCCTATTATCTTGGCGATTGTCTCATCCGTCTGGGATACCTGCATCACTTCAATTAAATCCAGAAGGGACATGCGAATATTGCTGTTTCTGTTATAATCGTTCAGCTCCAGTTCTTTTACAAAAGCAGCCCCAGGATTGAACCCGGAAATCTCAATATCATCCCGGTTGTCGTTGAACATAATGCTGGTGGCGGACATCCCGTAACAGTTTCCTTTCCATTCTCCGACTTTTTTTGTCCAGAATTCATAATTCTGCTGTGCCAGAGCCGTATTTCCCCACAGCTTTGTGAAAATACTCTCTTCATCTATCTTATAACCTGGCGCGTAGCCGAAATCTTCTTCCGTATTGCCGAAACTGTAAGTGTAACGGCTTAAGCCGCTGTCATCTCCGGTTTTTCCCTGCCCGATGGGAAATGTCTTTGTAAGAGAGCCGGTATACGGGCTTTTCCCTGTAATCCGCACGGTCGCTGTCCCCACGTTTACATTATTTTCATACGTTACCTCATAATAAGAAGAATCGATCGGTTCGTAAGAGCCGTCACTCTGAATCACCCAGGCCAGATGGACATCTGGCATTTTCGCTTTTCCATCGGCGGTATAAGTATTTTCCGGAAGTTCTTCTTGATATGTTTTCCCATCTGCGGACAGGAGAACTTTGCATCCGCTGATATCTTTTTCTGAGATAATAAGCTGATAAGGTATGTTATTGCTCAATGCGTAACTTTCTGCATATGATCCCGGATTACAATAAACAGTCTGGATGCCGCAACCATAAAATGCCCCCGACTCGATTAACGTCACGCTGTCCGGAATGCTTATACTTTTCAATGTATCGCAGTTATAAAATGCATTTGATCTGATTTGTGTTACGCTGTCCGGGATAACCGTATTTTTGCAGCCGTATATCAGGCTGTTTGAGTTCGTTCGGATAATGGCATGACAGCCGTTCCGGCTGTCATAAACAGTATTTCCGTTTTCCACCGTCATCTGTTCCAGACCCCGGCAGCCAGAAAATGCCCACTCCCCAATTTCCGTCACGCTGTCCGGGATGCTTATGCTTTTCAGGCCGCTGCAGCCAGAAAATGCGCTCTCCCCAATTTCCGTCACGCTGTCCGGGATGCTTATGCTTTTCAATGTATCGCAGTTATAAAATGCTTTAGATCTGATTTTCGTTACGCTGTCCGGGATAACCGTATTTTTGCAGCCGTATATCAGTCTGTTTGAACCAGTTTCGATAATGGCATTGCAGCCGTTCCGGCTGTCATAAACAGTATTTCCGTTCCCCACTGTTATCTGTTCCAAACCGCTGCAGCCAGAAAATGCACCGTCCATTTCTGTCACGCTGTCCGGGATGCTTATGCTTTTCAATGTATCGCAGTTATAAAATGCGTTTGATTCTATTTTCGTTACGCTGTCCGGGATAACCGTATTTTTACAACCGGATATCAGTCTGTTTGAACCAGTTTCGATAATGGCATTGCAGCCATTCCGGCTGTCATAAACAGTATTTCCGTTTTCTACCATCATCTGTTCCAGGCCACTGCAGCCGGAAAATGCATCATTACTGATTTTTGTCACACTGTCCGGGATGCTTATACTTTTCAGTCCGCTGCAGCCGAAAAATGCAGCACGCTCGATTGCCGTCACGCTGTCCGGGATAACCGTATTCTTACAACCGGATATCAGTCTGTTTTTCCCAGTTGCGATAATGGCGTTGCAGCTATTTCTGCTATCATAAGCAGTATTTCCATCCCCCACCACTATCTGTTCCAGACCGCTGCAACCAGAAAATGCAGTGCTACCGATTCCCATCACGCTGTCCGGGATGCTTATGCTTTTCAAACCGCTGCAGCCATAAAATGCAGCGTCACTGATTACCGTCACGCTGTCCGGGATGCTTATGCTTTTCAGGCCGCTGCAGCCATAAAATGCTTTATCGCTGATTGCCGTCACGCTGTCCGGAATACTGATACTCTCCAACGCACAGCAGTTATAAAATGTATTCATCTTGATTGCCGTTACGCTGTCCGGAATGCTTATGCTTTCCAGGACAATACAGTCAGAAAATGCACTCTCCCCGATTACCATCACACTGTCCGGAATACTGATACTCTCCAATGCACAGCAGTTATAAAATGCTTGCACCCCGATTGCCGTCACGCTGTTCGGAATACTGATACTCTTCAATGCATAGCAGTTAAAAAATGCTTGCGGCATGATCTCTGTTATGCTGTCCGGAATGTTTATGCTTTCCAGGACGATACAGCCATAAAATGCACTCTGCCCGATTGCCGTCACACTGTCCGGGATACTTATGCTTTCCAATTTGCTGCCAGAAAATGCAGCACGCTCGATTGCCGTCACGCTATCCGGGATGCTTATGCTTTTCAATCTCTCACATTCATAAAATGCCCTTATCCCGATTGTCGTTACGCTGCCTGGGATAACCGTATTTTTACAACCGGATATCAGTCTGTTTTCCCCCGTTTCGATAATGGCGTTGCAGCCGTTTCTGCTGTCATAAACAGCGTTTCCGCTTTCCACCGTCATCTGTTCCAGACCCCAGCAGCCCCCAAATGCATTTTCTCCGATTTCCGTCACGCTGTCTGGGATGCTTATGCTTTTCAATGTATAGCACCTATAAAATGCCCACTCTCCAATTGCCGTTACACCATCCGGGATGCTTATGCTTCTCAATGCGCGGCATCTATAAAATGCCCTCTCCCCAATTGCCGTTACACTGTCCGGAATGCTTATGCTTTTCAGGCCGCTGCAGCCAGAAAATGCCTCCTTCCCGATTACAGTTACCTTCTTTCCGTCAATGCTTTCCGGAATTTCAAGTATGGTATCATTCCCCAGATATCCGGTAATCTCAATGGTTTCCGCTCCTCCTTCCCCCACGATCTGATACTGGTAATCATGATCCGTCCGTTCAGCAGCATAAACCCGGAATTCTGATGCTGGAATGCTTGTTACAACCAATACAAGCGCCAGAAAAACCAGCAGACACTTTTTCACTTTTTTGTTCTGTTTCATGACTGTATAACCTCTCTTTCTTGAGTTCTTCGGATATTGCAAAAAATAAGCTATCACTGATTATTTAATTTTGATTGTAATTGTCCCTTTCTTCCCGCTACCGTCTGCAGCGGCTGCTGTAATCTTCACCTGTTTCCCCTTTCCCTTCTTTTTCGTCTTTACAGTCCCGGTTTTCGTTACTTCGGCATAGCGTGTATTAGAACTCTTCCATATAATACTCTTGTTTGCGCCCTTACCAGCCGTCACTTTCGCTTTCAGTTTCAGGGATTTCCCCGCCTTGCAGCTGTTCTTTCCGGTGATCTGTATTTTCTTCACTGCTCCTTTCATAATCTTAAGCTTTATGCTCGCTTTCCGGCCTGCCTGATTGACGGCGGTAATCACTACGGTTTTCCCTCCGGCATTTTTCTTAACAGAAACCGTTCCTGTACTGCTCACTGTGGCTGCTTTTTTATTGGAAGAACTGTAACTGAGCTTTTGTTTTGCGGCATTTTGAGGTGTTGTAACTGCCGTCAGTTTTACTTTTTTCCCGGCTGCAATCTTATTGGATCCGGTGGAAGATACCAGTTTGAAGGAAACATTGTCTGCCGGAGTTTCATTTTTGTTGGCCGGATTGTCATTTTTATTGCCTGAATCGTACATGCCTGCTGCACAATAACTCTCTAAAAAACAATCCAACTCAAATCCGGACACTTCTCCCATTTTTGTTATTTTAACATAACGAACTTTATTCTAAAAGTATCCTGAAATTCACTATTTTAATTTATTGTGCAACTCTTAATTTTTCATCCCATGTCCGTAATTTAGCCAAAAACATAGACAAGCAGCAGAGAAGAAACGACTAATTTAATTATAAAATCTTTTTCTATGCCCAGCGAAACAAAAATCCGCAAAGCCTTGATTTTACCAGCTTTGCGGATTTCTATTATGCCAAAAACATTCGTTCTGCACTATGGCGCACTGCAGTCAAAAGTTTTATCTCTGGCGAAACGGCAATCTCAATCACTTCTTCACTTTGCGGTTTACTGCTTTACTTGCCGTGCCATAGACTTTCTTTTTATCGATTGTGGTATAAGCTTTCACCCTTACATAATACTTTTTCCCTTTGCTTAATTTCTTTACTTTCACACTGGTGGTCTTATTCTTCTTCACCAGCTTCCGATAAACGTTTTTCTTAAACTTCTTATCTTTTGAATATTCCACAACATATCCTGCCGCTTCCTTCTGCCTGCTCCAGGAAATGGCCAGTTCTCCGGCTTTCCGGCTGACTGCCCTGACTTTTGACGCTTTTTTCGGAACCACACATATTGTAACTTTCTTTTCTTCTTTGCCGGCCTTTACCGTAATCACTGTTTTGCCGCATTTCTTTACGGTAACTGTTCCGGCAGAAGTCACCGAAGCAACCGATGGTTTACTGCTCTTGTAAGTAATACCGGAACCTGCAGAAGCTCCCAGCTTAAACGGTTTGCTTCCATATGCTTTCGTATAGGAAGTTTTGGAAACTTTTAAATCTGGTTTGTTCACAGTCTGATCCGCAGTACCTCCAGAAGATCCGCCGGGAACTTCCGTTGGAGGCAATACCGTACTCTGTTTCGGTTTTACCGTTAGCGTAATGGTCTTAACCGGTGATGCGTAATACAGTTCTGTTTCGGATGCCTGAATGCTGATCGTAGTAACTCCAATGCCGCGGATTACGACAACTCCATACGCATCTATGGCCGCAACCTTCGGATTACTGCTTGTATAGCTTAAAATACCGTCCCCATTTGTAGATGCCTTTAAAGAAAAGATAAAATCCTCTATGGTTTTCACAATATCCTGCGCCGTAACTTCCTGTGTGCGCTTATCCAGAGCGTAATCCTGTTGAATCGTTCCGGTATAATTGCCCTTTCCCGTCACTACAACACGGCCCATTCCTGCATGTTCACTGTCTGTATAGGCTGCCTCGTAATCCGATGCGCTTAAGACTTTCCCTGACGGCGTATTTCTTTTTACAGTAACCACAGGATAGGAATTTTCGCCGCTATTCTGTTTCTTTGATACCTCTGCCACATACAACGGAACACCATTTTCATCGCTCCCGCCCAAATCCGCTGCCACTGTATGAAGCGTAATTGTTTTTTCCACATGGGAAGCCATATCCACAACAGTCAGAAGAATTTCTTCTTCCTCCGCCGTAACACGAAGCGGGGTCACAATCAAATCCTGATCCGCAGCCTGATATGCATAAGCGTCTGTCTGCGCATACTGCCAGTGCAAGGTACGATTCGTCTGTTCTGTACCGTCCACTCTGACAACTGCCGTAAACCGCTCTCCGTCATCGTCATAGCTAAATTTCTTTCCGTCTGCATGGTTTAAGATCAGATCCACTGTCTGCACCGCCGCACCCTCAGCAATCAGCTCTTGAACCGGGGCTGTCTGTGCCAGCTGGCTGCTGCAGACAATTGTTACACGTTCTGCGTCCGCAAAAGCCGCCGGATCGATTACTGCCATAGTATCCTGCAGCGTAACTGTTAAAGTATCGCAGCCGCGAAACGTTCCGGCTCTTAATTCCGTAACGGTAGCGGGAATTACAATCTCATGAAGCGACGTACATCCTTCAAAGGCATTTTCGCCAATTTCTGTTACCCCATTTGGAATCCTGATTTCTTCCAGCGACGTACAATCCGCAAATGCATTTGCCCCAATACGCTCCACAGTTTCCGGCAAAATGACCGCCTGAATATCCGTTTCTTTGGCAAAAGCATAATCCGCAACCGCGACAACCTGACAGCTTTCAATCGCAATTCCCAGATCCTCTTCCATCAGCATCTGATCCTGCTGCAGTGTAGACGGGATTTCCAGAATATTTGCTTCCTCTGCGCCTACAGCCTCAACGCCGGAGGTTTTTTTGTCTATTCCATTGACCTGTACCGTCATTTTGTTATACTCGTCAAAAGAAAGCGCCTGATAAGCCAGAGGTTTTCCTTTTACAATACTGCTGAATATTCCGCTGCCCCATTTTGCATATAAATCATAGGACACTTCCTCTATTTTGGATATACTGGTAAAACGTGTGCCAATTCCATTATAGTCCGCGTTTTTTCCCAGATACCAGCCATAGAAGAACTGATCGCTTCCTTCTGTATAACTCTCGATTTCCGGCAGTGAATTTTCACCGTTTTCATTCTCTTTGATCGTCCGGTTCATCATTCCAATAATCACATCATATAGTGCGTCACTCCTGTTGTGGAATGCCAGCCTCGATTCCCCCTCGCCAGCTTCCAAATCGCCGGATTTTACAATTACTCTGATGTTTTCCCTGATATTCCTAATCACATAATAACCGCTTTCATCCAGAGAAAGAACCTGATGATTCGCTTTTACAATCAGGGATGTATCTGACGCGCCGCTCGCATCGGCATACCGGAACCTGTATTCTCCTCCATATGCCGCCCTGTCTGTTTTTTCATTTCCATCTGTATACAAGGTATAGCCTTCTACTTCCGGCAGTTCAATACTGCATTCCGTATAGGGGAACGTATAATATAACGATATCGTTCCGTTACTCTCCAGCGTTTTTGCTGTGATTTCCGTTCCGTTAAACGTAATCTGCGTATTTGCGCTAAAATAATGATCCCTGTCGCAGGATAAAATCACCCGGATACGGTATTCTGCTGCAAAATCAGCGATATCATCCCCATCCTGATCCCCATACCACTGACAGGACGTAATCTCGTATCCGCCCGATCCCTGCAGAAGAGTTACTTCTGGGAGGGCAGTTCCGGCTGTTGGATTTAAGGCAGTGATTTCCACACTGGCCACTTCCGTTTTTACAAGCTCCTCATTGGATACCGTAACACAGAGGCTTCCAATCCTTCCCACAGCAGTTTTTACAGCTGCAAGATATACAGTTTCCCCCTCTGAAAGATTCGACTGTATCAGGTTTTTGTTAGAAACGCTTGTCAGCTTGGCGCCATCCGCATCGTACAAATGCAGATTTACTCCGGCCGGTCCGCTGGTTTTAAACGTATACCGCCCATCCTGGGATGGACAAAACCGGTACACAGCATATGGGATATCATCTGTCAGCACAGTGTAACCGGCCTGCGCTTCATCCAGAACAGCCACTTCATCCATGGGAAGAGGCCGGCTGTCATAATCCATAACCTTTGCTTCGCAGCCCTGATATTTTAAGTATAGGGAATAGTCGCCATTTTCCTGTTTAATCGTTCCGGTTACCGCTTCCTTCGCATCTTTTGTAAGCTTCACCGATGAACCGTGATTTGATACCGTTACGGTTTCTTTTGTACCGTTCCGATAAGCCACCGCAAATTCCATTCCATACAGATCCGGACTGATTTTCGGATCAAATGGATAAAAACTGTTCTTCTGCGGTTTTGTCTTAAGCTCAAATCCTGTCACCGGATCTGCCAGAAACGCAATTTCTTTTTCTGCCGTAACTCCCATATAATTGACTTCCATGCGATAGGCAATCATATCGCCGCTGTCTTTGGATTCCTCTTTTGTCATTGTAAACAGCATATCATATCCGTCCAGACGCTGAGAATAATTATCATCCTTCCATACCAGCGTCTTTTTGGTTCCGTCTTTATAGTTTACGGCAACAGATAATCCCTTCATATTACACGTTCCATTCCAGTACTGGTACATGTAACAATCCTGATAAGGATTATTGTCAATTGTTATCGAGGAAACAGGCGAGGCGGCACCTACCTGCACCGGAACTTCTTCGGTCTGTTCCCCATAAGTATATAAAAGCGCGTTGCTGCCCTTTTTGGGAACTGACATGCCAGATTCATTCTGTTCCTTGTCCCGCCAGTCAATTAAAACGTACTGATTATTGATCATGGACGAGCCTTTACAATATCTTGTTTCTGTCCATTTATGCCCATTGTCATATTCCAATGTATAGCTAAGCCCATCTGTGCTGAGATATTGCAGGCCGGAATCTGTTTCAAAATCATACCAGATTTTTTTCACAGAGCTGTAATCCAACTCTGTCCCCTTCACTTCTCCCAGCTTGGAAGGATCTGTAATTTGGGAACTCAGATAACATTGAAGCCTGGATTCACGCACATAGCTATCCGAAGATATTGTAACAATATAATAATACGTCCTTCCCGCTGTCAGTTCCACATATCCATAAAAAGGACTGTCCCATCCGGATAAAAAATAATTCCCGAATAATTGGTTTTTTCCTTCATACAAATCCAAAACATAGCCGTTGATTCCATAGCCGTCTTCCGCGTTGATGCAATAGAAATAATAATATTGTGTTGCAGTCGGTGTAAAGGAAAAAATCTGATACGGATGTTCCTCATCCAAAGTCAGCGTGCTGCTTTGTCCGCCGTCCTTCATGGGAATCACATCCAATTTGGAAGGTTCTAGTTCCACCGGCAGCTCTACAGATGCATTCATATAAGTAACATGTATGTTCTTCTTGCTTTTCATGTTTCCATCCTCTTCATAAGGAGTTTCAACAAGCTCTGCCGTAAGTGTTTTCCCATATGTATCTAATGTAACCTGTGATGTATGTTCCGTAATCTCAAGTTCTTCCGTCTTTTCATCCGTATATTTGATCCGTATCTTAGCCCCATACAAATCGGGGGTTCTGTCATTCCCAAAATACAGCATCTTATCCGGATGTTTTACAAACTGTACCGAAGATGCCGGATCTTCGAGTATTGTGATCTGATCCATTGGATAATCCGTGCCAAATAATGTAAATACAAAACCATTTTCTCCATATGTCGGATTCCCGTCTGAATTTCTTTTTTGCCAGTTCTTCAAAATGCTGTAGGAACGACCCTGGAATGTAACATTCATGGACGGATTGGAACCACCGGATACAATCGTATTTGCATACAGGCTGCCGTCATCAAATGTAATTTTATAGGACAATCCGTCAAGATACATCTCGCTTCCTTCATAGCGGAAATACGTATCTTTTTTCGGCGCGGAAATAAGTTCAAAAGAAGTAACCGGACTGTCTGCAACCGTAACCTCAAAATCAGCGCTGATCCGGAAGTTTTTGCCGCGATCGCTGCAGATCACCGTAACCGGATACGTTCCCGGTTTTGCCCAGTCTATCTTCTTCCAGTCCACATTGATATAATCGTTGATATCATACCAGGATTCATATATCTCATCCTGGGTATACTCCCAATATCTGTACTGTTTTACCTCTCCTTTTGAATTGGTAAGTTTTAATTCCATTCCCTCGGCTGATCGGATAAAGCTGCCGTAATTTGCCTGTTCGCCCACATAATATACCGTTCTGGCGGGCGGTTTTAAAATCTCAATCTCTGTGTAAACGATCTGTTCTGGCTCGTCCGGATTTACCACCTCAATCTGATACTCTGCAGACATATTCATAAAAACAACGTATGCCGTATGCGTTCCTTCATTCAGATACCAGTATCCTTCTGAAAAAGAGCGGAGGTACCTAGTACAGCATTGCTTAAATATCAGTGATTAAATTGCTAATGGTATCCCAGCA
>CAJUPF010000086.1 GCA_910588565.1 uncultured Lachnospiraceae bacterium | reverse complement strand
ATCTCCCACAAATTGTGACGCACATCTGCCAGAAAGCAATTTTCAAACACGCTCTAGTGAACAGAACGGGCAGGGTGGATTTTTGTTGTGAAAAATCCCAGGAATGACTGACAGGAAATAATAAAATATTTATGTTAAATTTAGGGAATTATTATTGTATTACCTGCAGCTCTATGCTATCATTTCATCCATCATTCAAAAAAATTCTGTTCAGTCAATACTATCGTTCCGGTTTTCAGGACATTTTCTTAACATCAGAAATTTCTAAATATCCCAAATGCATTGCCTGTTGTGAAAATTCTCTTTTTTTACTATAATGGAGGTAGTTATATGGCAGAGAAGAAACGCAGGATATACAGTTTACTGAGGCGTATTTATCCAAACAAGAAGTACAAAGATCGGCTGTTTCAGCGGGTATTTGAGGATAAGAAGGATCTGTTGGAGTTATATAATGCAATGAACCGCACTTCATATCAGAACCCGGATGATCTTGAGATAACCACTTTAGAGGATGTTATTTATCTTTCTATGAAAAATGATCTTTCTATTATTATCGCTTCCTCTTTAAATCTGTATGAGCATCAATCCACATTCAATCCCAATATGCCGATAAGAGGGCTTTTATATTTTGCAAGATTGTACGAAGCATATATAGAAAATTAAAACTCTCAGATGCTTTTAATTCCGTAGAGAAAGACAGGAATGGGACAGGAACACCCATGTTGGAATGTGTGGTTCGGGTATATAATATTACTCCTGGCAATAATGAAGCGCTTTTAAATAGATGCAGAAGGCTGCATGACTATTCGGCCTTTATTGCTGAGATAGATAAAAATCTAAGCAGCGGGATGGAATTGGAGGATGCATTGCACAAAGCCATAGATATATGTATTGAAAATGACATTTTGGCGGATATTTTAGTTAAGAGCAAAAGTGAGGTGTATCGGATGCTGCTGACAAAGTATGATGAAAAAGAATTTATACAAATTACATATCAGGAAGGATTGGAAAAAGGATTGGAAAAAGGCCGGGAAGAAGAACGCAGACGTATCAATCAATTATACAAGCTTCTGTTAGAGCAGGAGCGTATGGATGATATTAAAAAAGCGATCCATGATAAAGCCTTCCAGGAGGAATTATTGGAAAAATTCCATTTGTAACCGCTGGCATTTGTGTGAACTGTTACAGTTTAAATTAAATTATAAATAAAAAAGATTGAATCCATCCATATTTCGTTATATAATAAAACGAATTAATGAAAGTGCCACAATGCCATTCGGCTAATAATAAAGAAAAGGAAAAAAGCTATGATTGATTTGAAATTTTTAAGAGAAAATCCTGAAATTGTAAAAGAAAACATCCGAAAGAAATTCCAGGATCAGAAGCTGCCGCTGGTAGATGAAGTGATTGAACTGGACGCACAGTCAAGAAAAGCAAAACAGGAAGCTGACACGCTGCGCGCAAACCGCAATACGATCTCCAAACAGATTGGAGCATTGATGAAACAAGGACAAAAAGAAGAAGCCCTCGCCTTAAAAGAGCAGGTACAGCGAGATGCCAGCCGTCTGACGGAATTGGAAGCGCAGGAAAGAGAGCTGCAGGAAAAAGTTACCAAGATAATGATGCGGATACCAAATATCATTGACCCGTCCGTTCCCATCGGTGAAGATGACAGCTGCAATGTAGAGATTCAGAAATACGGGGAACCCATAGTTCCGGATTTTGAGATACCATACCATACGGAGATTATGGAGAAATTTAATGGAATCGACCTGGATGCAGCCGGAAAAGTAGCGGGCAATGGATTTTATTATCTGATGGGCGATATTGCAAGGCTCCATTCCGCAGTGATATCCTACGCGAGGGATTTTATGATTGATCGGGGATTTACTTATTGCATTCCGCCATATATGATCCGCAGCAATGTAGTGACTGGCGTGATGAGTTTTGACGAAATGGAAGCGATGATGTATAAAATCGAGGGCGAGGATTTATATCTGATTGGAACCTCCGAGCATTCCATGATAGGAAAGTTTATTGATACAATCCATGAGGAAGAAAAGCTTCCTTATACGATGACAAGCTATTCTCCCTGTTTCCGGAAAGAGAAAGGCGCCCATGGTATCGAAGAGCGCGGCGTATACCGGATTCATCAGTTTGAAAAACAGGAGATGATTGTAGTATGCAAGCCGGAAGAGTCTATGCACTGGTACGATGAGCTCTGGAAGAACACAGTCGATTTGTTCCGCAGTCTGGATATCCCGGTTCGTACTTTAGAGTGCTGTTCTGGCGATCTGGCTGATTTGAAAGTGAAATCCTGTGATGTGGAAGCATGGTCGCCGAGACAGAAAAAGTATTTTGAAGTGGGCAGCTGTTCCAATCTGGGAGATGCCCAGGCAAGGCGCTTAAAGATCCGGATAAAAGGCAAAGACGGCAATAAATATTTTGCGCATACCCTGAACAATACCGTTGTAGCTCCGCCCCGGATGCTGATTGCATTTCTGGAAAATAACTTAAATACGGATGGAAGCGTAAATATTCCGAAGGCGCTGCAGCCATATATGGGCGGCAAAACGAAAATGGAGTAAGCAAAAGATAAGAGAAGACGTTGTAAAATAAATGCGGCAGAAAACGATTCATGATATTGCATGGATCGTTTTTTCGTGGAAAAACAGATTATTTTGAAACTTTTGGGTGATTTCATTCGTATTCATGATGAAGGAGAAGGATAAAATGATTCAAAGCCAATTGGAGGATTATTTTCAGAAATATTACCATGTATGTTACCGTGTGGCATTTACCATGGTGAAGAATCATGCAGATGCGGAGGATATTGCACAGGAAGTACTGGTCCGCCTGCTGATGTACCAGCCTGTATTTGCCAGCCAGGAGCATGAAAAGGCATGGATGCTGCGGACGGCGATGAATTTGTGCAAAGATCTTCTGAAAAGTAAATGGCGCACATCTACAGTCGGAATTGAGATGGTTCCAGCAGCAGAGCGGAGTTATTTTCAGGTTCCCTGTGTGGAAAACGATGACACACTCTGGGCTTTGTTAGAGCTGCCCGAACGGTACAGAAATGCCCTGTACCTGTTTTATTACGAAGACTATTCTATACGTGAAATTGCAGCAATTTTAGAAGAACCGGAAAACACGGTAAAGACCAATTTAAGACGCGGCAGGGAAGCGTTAAAACAGAAACTAAAAAAACCTCACAGAATACCATAATGCCGCCCGACAGGAATAAGGCCCCCTCCAGGGCATTAGACATTCGGCAACAGTAAGGAAAGGAGCTAAGGACATGTCATTAAACAGTGTAAGCAGCAGTGAATTTTATGGCAAAATCAACTCTGGGTATGGACGGAACCAAAAATCCAAGGAGACTTCTTCCAGGGATACCTCGATACCCTCCGGGGCACACGCGCCATTCGGCAAAAGTTTTAAAACAGACAGTACCGAACAGGAACCTGCAGCGGGCAGCGCTTCTGTCCGGGCAGGCTGTTCTTATGGAAAAGTAGCTTCAGAGCTGTTCTTGCAGAACACAGGACGGATTAGTATGAGCGCGCTTATGGAATGCGCTGTCCGCTGCATCAGTTATGAAGAAAGTGATTTTTCAAGGATATATGCCGAAGCGGGCTATTCATTAAAGGCGCAGGTAGATATCACTGGGCACAAAGTATATATTGAGCAAAAATGTGAAGACGGCACTTTGCAGGCATATGAAGTAAATCCGCTGCTGGTAGCAGAGGATACGGATAATCCTATTGAGCAGATGGCAAAGGACGCCTGGAATGCCGCACGGGAACTTTTCAATGACGGTACGTTTACGGATCTTACAGCAAAAGAGGAGGAAGAAGGCACATTGTCCGCTTTTGAACGGCTGCTTTCCGAATTTGGCGAATATGTAGAACAGAGGATCAAAGACGGGCCGCCAAAAATCCAGATTGGCGGATCTGAATTTTCCGAAAAAGAATGGGAACAGCTGCTCAGAAAAATAGACAAGGATATCGATGCTTATAAAGAAGAACTGCGCGAACGAATCCGCAAGCAGCAGGAAGCGGCAGCCATGAAAAAAGCAGCCGCCGGAACTGTGGCCAGTGAAGCAGCCGAAGCGATAGCGGGAGCTGCAGGAAGCCAGTCGGGCGAATCATCCGAATCCGCAGGCCAAACGCCAGGAACAGAAGCGGCTAAAGCTGCAGCCAAAACGTCAGGAACAGAAGCGGCCAAAGCCGCAGAAAACGAAGAATCCCAGGCCGCAGCAGGAACAGAAGCAGCCGGAGCCGCAGGAAACGACGCGGCTGGAGCATCAGAAACAGCGGCCAATACAATTGGAAGCGCTCCCATTATAATAGGAAGTATGGCTGTGGAATCTGCCAGTAAAACCTTCCGGGACAAATCCCAGGGACCTGCGATATCAGAAAACGAAGCATTGGAAGGGTTGACGAACAATCAGCATGGAAGCAGCTTTCTTGCCAGATTATCAGGCTCCAAAAAAGCGCCCTACTCTTACCTTGCAGATGAAAACGGCATTATAATATACAATGGCGTAACCTTTGTCTGCGATGATAAAAAACAGCAAATATGCCTTGGAGATATGACCGACAGCAAGAATGTAATCAATATCCCTCTTTCTAAAGGTGGATGCCTGCGGGTAAACCGCGACAACATCGGAGATCTTGCCAAAGCAATTAACATGTTTTCACCGGAAGATATCGGTCGAATCCTGCGTGCAATCTCCCAAGACAACAAACTGAAAGGAATGGAGCAGGAAATCGAAAATATGGTACTCCAGTAACGAAAGCAGCTGTAAACAAAATATATTTTATCTAAATAAATTCGATTACCAGCACAGAGCGGGCTTTTATTTGTCTGCTGACCGCTGAAAAGCGTTGGTTCTTAGTGCGTAGCGATTGCCTGCAATCGTCACATACTTTGTACCGCTGCGCTTTTTGGGAGTGAGAGTGGGTCAGCAGGTAAATCAAAGCCCGCTTTGTATGTCTGCTGTCCCATTTTGTGCATATTCCGGCCAATCCAGTATATGGCGGTTTTTACCCACACCCGATATAATTGATAACAGAAAACCATCATTTTTCAGAAAGGAGCAAAAGTATGAAAAAAGAAAAACTTTTCAGGGATGCCGTTATGCCATTTGGCAGGAATAAAGAAAACAGACAATTTTACCGCTCCCTTGCGTCCCTTGTGATTCCAATCGCGATTCAGAATTTTATTACAAACGCTGTAAATTCCGCCGATGTACTGATGCTCGGCTACGTAGGCCAGACCGAGTTGTCCGCCGTATCCCTTGCGAACCAGTTCCAGTTTCTGCTGACCGGTCTATTCTTTGGGATTTCCTCCGGCGTAACCATCCTTGCATCCCAGTATTGGGGCAAAAAGGACACAGATTCCATACAGGCAGTTATGGGAATTGCAGTCAAAATCGCAGTTGTAATTACGGCCATATTTGCAATCGGAGCTTTTGCCGTTCCGGAACTTCTGATGAAAATTTATACCAATAATGCCCAATTAATCCAAATTGGCGCATCTTATCTGCGGGTAATCGGGATTTCCTATCTTATGATGAGCTTTTCCCAGGTCTACCTGTGTGCATTGCGAAGCGTAGAGCGGGCGCAGTTAAGCACGATCATCAGTTCTGCAGCGCTGATCTTAAACGTGCTGCTAAACGCTGTTTTTATTTTTGGAATCGGCGGCGCTCCCAAACTGGGCGTGCTTGGAGTGGCGGCGGCAACCGTGATTTCCCGGACGGCGGAACTTGTCCTTTGCCTGATAGATGCAGCGATGGGTAAGATTTTCAGAATTAATTTCAAGGTAATGTTTGGAACCCATAAACTGCTGTTTGCAGATTTTTTAAAATACTCAATACCGGCATTGATCAACGACTGCGCATGGACAGTGGCATTTTCCATGTATTCTTCGATTATGGGGCATTTAAATGAAGATGTGGTGGCTGCAAGCTCTGTTGCGACAACAGTTCGGGATTTGTGTTCCATACTCTGTTTTGCACTTGCAGCAGGCGCATCCGTACTCCTTGGTATTGAAATTGGGGAAGGAAGACTGGAAGACGCCAAAAGAGACGCTTCCAGATCCTGCCATCTGACATTACTGGTGGGCATACTGACAGGCGTTGTTATACTGCTGATCCGTCCGCTGGTGTCCGTTTATTTTCATTTGACAGAGGCTGCATACGGATATCTGGATATTATGCTGATGATCAGTGCATATTATGTGGTAGGACAGGCAATGAATACGCTGCTGATTGCGGGTATATTCCGCGCGGGCGGTGATTCCAGATTTGGCATGATATGCGATTTGATCGTGATGTGGTGCATAAGTGTGCCATTGGGGGTTATCAGCGCTTTTGTTCTGAAACTTCCGCCAATGGCAGTTTACTTTGTCCTGTGTTTAGATGAGTTTTGGAAAATTCCGGTCGTATACCGGCATTATAAAAGCTCTCGCTGGTTAAAAGATATTACAAGGGATTTTTCCTAGAGGAGGGATTCCAAATAAGATTCCAGGCACCTGTCCAATGCCATTTCCGCAAAGATATAAGGCTTTTCCCGCGATAATTTTACCATTAGTTCATAAGTTCTTGGAGTAGTGGTAACTGTGGGGAAAATCTTCTGGCAGCTCAGCCGCAGTGTAGTCAGGCTGTCAAGATAAATATCTACGGAATCCGTTTCTTCGTTGTAGTGAGCTCCGTATGACATAAAGTAATACTCCTTTCAAAGGATTCAAAACAAAAAGTGTCTGACAATTAGTATAGCATACAAAATTTTGAAAAACAATATTTTTCTTGCAGATATAAAAAACTCCTGTTAATATAGTGGTATCAGTGACGGGATTGGAACTGTTACGCTGTTTTAGAAAGGAAGAAAATGTATGGACAGAGTTGCACAGGCATTAGAATACAGAGAAAAAGAATATACCTGCAGTCAGGATGCGGATGGAGGAATTTGGAGAATGATAAAAAAGAAGATTCTTAGAATTTCAGGAACTGTTCTTTTGCTTACGGCAGGAGTTCTGCTGGCAGGCTGTACCTCCAGCCAGGAGCGTCTGGAAAAAGAAGACGCATACCGTACCATTGGCATCAATGCCATGGAAGACGGAGATTATGCAGGCGCCATGGAAGCATTCGACAGCGCTCTTGCACAGGTAAAAAGCGTCGGAGCAAATGAGGTGGATATCTGCTACTACAAAGCTGCAGCACAGTTTGCATCCGGAAGTTATGGCAATGCGATTGAGACCTATGATACACTTCTGGAATATAATAAAAAAGACGCCAACGCATATTTTCTGCGTGGCTGCGTGTATTTAAAGAGCAATGAAAGCGCAAAAGCTCTGGAAGACTTTGCAAATGCCGTAAAGTGTGCGGAAGATGACGAAATGTACCTGATGATTTACAATAGTTTAAACGGAGCCGGGTACGAAACGGAAGCGAGAACTTATCTGGAAGAAGCCCTGGAGAAAAAAGCAGGGAAAAACGCCAGAAATTATACCGTAAAAGGAAAACTTTACCTGATTGACAAACAGTATGGCGAAGCGGTAAAATCTCTGACTACAGCTGTAGAAAAAGGGGATATTGAAGCGAATTTATATCTGGCGCAGGCATATGAAGCGCTGGATAAGAATATCGAGGCCGAGGAATGCATTGCGGCATATATCAAAGAAAATCCGGAGAGCAGCGTTGCGTATAATCAGCTCGGCTGTGAAGAACTGGAAAATGAGAACTACAGCCAGGCGATCACGTATTTTTCCAAAGGGTTAGAAACCGAAGAAGTGACAAATGAACAGGAACTGCGCAGCAACCTGATTGCAGCGTACGAATACAGCGGCGATTTTGAAACTGCAAAAGAACTGATGCAGGAATACATTCAGGATTTTCCGGGGAATGCTGCAGCGGAGCGGGAGAATTTATTCCTGGGGAAAAACAGATAATCGTTTGGCCCGCGGGGAAGAGATAGGAGACAAAAACAGATATGATTTTGACAGAAGAGGCAAAAGAAAAATTTCTTCTCGTTGGTATCGGTGAACAGGACGGCGATGATACGGAGGATTCTTTAGAAGAGCTGGCGGAACTGGTGGAAACAGCCGGCGGCGAGGCCGTTGGGGCGATTGTCCAGAAGCGGGAACGGGTACATCCGGGCACTTATGTCGGTAAGGGAAAAGTGGAGGAGATCCGGGAGATTATCTGGGAGACAAAGGCCGACGGCATTGTCTGCGACGATGAACTGACGCCTGCCCAGCTGCGGAATCTGGCCGAACTGCTGAATGTAAAGATTATGGATCGTACTCTGGTGATATTGGATATTTTTGCGATGCGCGCGTCTACGAGTGAAGGAAAAATTCAGGTAGAATTAGCCCAGCTGAAATACCGTGCCAGCCGTTTGACCGGAATGGGCAAGTCGATGTCCAGGCTTGGAGGCGGAATCGGTACCAGAGGACCAGGTGAAAAAAAGCTGGAAATGGACAGACGGCTGATTGGCAGCCGGATTTCCCAGTTAAAACGGGAATTAGAAGAGGTGCGCAGACATCGGGAAATCACCAGGGGACAGCGGATGAAAAACAAGATTCCGGTGGCGGCAATTGTGGGGTATACCAATGCGGGTAAATCTACGCTTTTAAATACGCTTACGGATGCTGAGGTATTGGAAGAGAATATGCTGTTTGCTACATTAGATCCTACGACAAGACTGTTGGAGCTTTCCGCGAAGCAGCGGATTTTACTGACGGATACGGTAGGATTTATCCGGAAACTGCCGCATCATTTAATTGAAGCGTTCAGAAGTACGCTTGAGGAAGCGAAATATGCGGATTATATTATTCATGTCGTAGACGCCTCCAATCCCCAGGCGGATAAGCAGATGCATATTGTATATGAGACATTGCGGAGCCTTGGAGTAGAGGATAAAAAGATCGTTACGCTATTTAATAAGCAGGATATCAGAACAGAACAGGAGCCGCTTCATGACTTTCAGGCGGATTATGCGTTGAATGTTTCCGCAAAATATGGAGATGGGCTGGATGATTTGAGACATGTACTTTCAGAGCTGCTTCGGGATGATAAAATATTGATTGAGCGTACGATTCCATACCAGGATGCAGGAATCATTCAGCTGGTGCGTAAACAAGGGGAATTGCTGGAAGAATCTTATGAAGCTGAGGGGATCTATATCCGTGCTTATGTTCCTATGGAAGTGTATGGGAGGCTTACATGATTTAGCTTGTCAAAAGGGACGCTTTGAGCAGTTCCGTTTGCATTGAAAAATCTTTATGGGACTGCTTAGAAGCTCTTAATCCTGCGCATCGGAACAAAATAAATCCCCTCTGCCCCGGCCTCTCCCTGTCGGCTTTTTCATCCAATCCCCCATATACTCTTAAAAAAATCACCCACAACCAATGGCGCTAAACAATGGCGCCAAATCTAATTTTCTATTTCTTGAAAAAGAATCCCTTCGGATCGTATAATATTCCCATAAAACAGAGATTGATTGGCCAATCATACCTCAGATACATAGTTCAGTTTTCTATTTTTTCAAAACAGAGAGAGGTGTGAATTTAATGAAAGAAAAAGTTCAGGTATTTGGAAGGTTTTTAAGCGGCATGGTAATGCCGAATATTGGCGCCTTTATTGCATGGGGGCTGATTGCAGCATTGTTTATTTCCACTGGCTGGATTCCCAATGAAAAATTTGCAATGCTGGTAGATCCGATGTCACATATGCTGCTGCCGCTGTTAATCGCGTATACAGGCGGTGATGTGGTTGCCGGAAAGCGCGGCGGGGTTATTGGCGCGATTACAGCAATGGGTGTAATCGTGGGTTCTGACATTCCGATGTTTATCGGCGCAATGATTGTGGGCCCGCTTGCGGCGTGGGTGATCAAACAGTTTGATAAAGCAATGGAAAATCATATTCCGGCTGGTTTTGAGATGCTGGTAAACAATTTTTCCCTGGGAATTATCGGCGCGATACTTGCATTGCTGGCGATGCTTGGGATTACACCGCTTGTAACAGCGCTGAACGGCGTTATGAGCGCGGGCGTGGGATTCTTTGTAGAACATGGGCTGCTTCCGCTGACCAGTTTGTTTATTGAGCCGGCGAAGGTATTGTTTTTAAATAATGCAATCAATCATGGGATTCTTTCCCCGATGGGAATCCAGCAGGTGCAGGAGGCAGGAAAATCGATTTTCTTCCTGTTAGAGGCAAACCCCGGTCCGGGTCTTGGAATTTTGCTGGCATATTGTATTGCGGGCAAAGGAAGCGCGAAAAGCTCCGCTCCAGGTGCGGTGATTATCCACTTTTTCGGCGGAATCCACGAGATTTATTTCCCGTATATTTTGATGAATCCTCTTCTGCTGTTAGCTGTAATAGCGGGCGGCGCAAGCGGCGTCTTTACATTTAATCTTTTTGGAGCAGGGCTTACATCAGCAGCTTCACCGGGTAGTATTTTGGCGCTGGCTATGATGTCAGAACGTCACAGCTATCTGGGATTGTTTGCAGGAGTACTTATTTCAGCGGCAGTATCTTTAATTATTGCATTGCCAATTCTGAAGTTTATGGGAAAGGACACGTCATTAGAAGAAGCACAGCAGCAGAAGGACGCCATGAAACGCCAGTCAAAAGGGATTGCCCAGGATGCACCCGCTCAGAATACGAAGAAAGCGGGAGGCAGAATCAGTAAAATTGCGTTTGCATGTGATGCCGGTATGGGTTCAAGTGCAATGGGAGCTACTGTACTGAAGAAAAAATTAGCTGCGGCAGGCCTAAAGGGAATCGATGTGATTCATACGCCGGTTTCCAGCATTCCGGCGGATATCCAGATTGTGGTAACGCATCAGGAACTGGGAGAACGTGCGGCTCACAGCAATCCCAATGCAGAACTTGTGCTGATTACAAATTTCCTTGCGGCGCCGGAGTATGATACGTTAGTGGAATCATTGAAGAAGAGAAACGGCTGATTGTTACAGAGTGAATGATTGACAGGTGAGAGGTATGGATATTACGCCACGGATGAAACAGATTTTACAGGTATTGCTGAAAGAAGAGGGTGCGATTTCGGTAAAAAATCTTGCGGAACAGGTTGGTA
>CAJUPF010000085.1 GCA_910588565.1 uncultured Lachnospiraceae bacterium | reverse complement strand
GGGCTACAAGGTGGTGCCCCTCGTGGGGCCCTCGTCGCAGCAGGATGCTTTTGTCACTTTTTTAGAATACAGGGAGTACATAAACGGCGCCAGGAAAGAACCTGCAAGGGCACCCCATGATACGCCCATCAGCTGGGCAATAAAGGTTACGGAGCTCTTATACTGAATCAATGCCAGAATGGAAGAAATCGCAATAAATACGACCACCAGCAAACGCATACAGAACACCTGCTTTTTATCGCTCATTTTTTTCGCAAACAATTCTTTGATAAAATCAATGGTCAGTGTCGAACTGGACGCCATAACCAAAGAAGATAAGGTCGACATAGAAGCCGACAATACCAGTATCACAACCAGTGCAATCAGTATCGGTGATAACCCGGAAAGCATAGTCGGAATTACAGAGTCAAATCCATTGGCAGCAATATCGATCTGATCGGAGAATAATCTGCCAAATCCCCCCAGGAAATAGCATCCGCCGGATACGACCAGTGCAAACAAAGTGGAGATAATCGTACCTTTTTTAATCGATTCTTCATCTTTGATCGCATAGAATTTCTGTACCATCTGCGGCAGTCCCCAGGTTCCAAGGGATGTCAGAATAACGACAAATAACAGGTTTAACGGGTCCGGGCCAAAGAATGAATTAAATACACCTGGCGTAGTGGCTACCGTCTCATCCGTTACTCTTGAAAGGCCGTCTAAGGCCGCCATAAAGCCGCCTTTGCTGTTAATAACGGCAGCGATTACGGTTACGATTCCTGCCAGCATAATAATTCCCTGTATAAAATCATTGATGGCGGTAGCCATATAGCCACCGGCAATCACATAAATCGCTGTAAGCACAGCCATCAGGATAATACAGACGGAATAGTCAATATTAAACGCCATTCCGAACAGTCTGGAAAGGCCATTGTATAAAGACGCGGTATATGGAATCAAAAAGATAAATATAATAACGGAAGCGCCGATTTTAAGCGGCTGGCTGCCGAAACGTTCTCCAAAAAACTGCGGCATTGTCGCAGAATCCAGGTGCTGGGTCATAATACGCGTCCTGCGGCCTAATACCACCCATGCCAGCAGGGAGCCGATAATGGCGTTGCCAATGCCTGCCCAGGTAGCCGCAATCCCGTATCTCCATCCGAACTGTCCGGCATAGCCTACAAATACAACGGCTGAGAAATAGGATGTGCCATAAGCGAACGCGGTCAGCCAGGGGCCTACGGAACGTCCGCCCAGAACAAAGCCGTTTACGTCAGTGGCATGTTTGCGGCAGTAAAGGCCAATGCCAATTAGAACTGCAAAATAGATGATTAGTAAAATTAGTTTCATGTTACCCTCCATATGTATATTATAGTTTACCACTTTGTAGTGGTAAAGTAACTATAACATAGATTGGGGGGATATGCAACCGAAACAGAGGAAAATTCAATTTTAGAAATTGCTCGGCGTATACCGTATTGTAACGATATGCACTTCTTTCTTTTTCTCCATCAAACGATAGATAATGCAATAATTTTTGACAAATAGCTGGCGGTAATTTCTGTCTTTATAAGTACCAACGCGGCGAATTGCACCGCGTTCCGGTAACTGCTCAAGACTGAAAATCGCTTCTTCCAGTTCATCAATCATGTTCAAAGCTGTGCCGGGTTCTAAGAGGGTTTCGGCAATATAAGTATAAATATTATCCAAATCCCGGTAAGCTCGTGTATAGAGCTTTACAACATATTTATCCAAAGTGTTTCCTCCGTAAAGAGGAAAGAGCTTCCCTGGCATTCAGTAAAGCGCCGTCAGCAGCGTATTCCTGTTCAGCTTCGCTGATTGCTGCGTCTGTCCTCGCTGATTCTATCATTTCCTCGTATGCTTCAATGCTCATAACCACTAAATCGCCGTAGCCGTTCTTTGTAATAAAAAGCGGCTCGCGCCTTGCATGGCAAAGCTCGGAAATTTCGGTAGTATTTCTAAGGTCTGTAATCGGTCTGATCTGCGGCATATGATACGCCTCCTTTCTTGTACATTATTATAACAGAATTATGTATAAAATACAAGGTAATTATACAAATCTAAGATATAACATCCGTATTTTCCTCCTGCGCTTCACTGTAAAGCCTTGATACATTGTATAATGAGTAATTTTCAATTTATCTTTTAGAACGGCGCAATAGAATTTAAGAAAACCATAAACTCACTTCTTTATATCAACGTATTTATATTCACTATTCAAGATTTCTTTTCCATATTTTTCTGTTTCTTCTAAATTCCACTTACTTTTTATGTGATGTGGAAATTTCCCACTTTGCCTGCCCAAAGCGTTCGCTTTTATGATATACTATTCGTCAGAGGACAAATGAACTGTTTTAAAATAGCGAAAGGTGGAATATACATATGAAGATTTTCCAGTTAGATCAAGTTTCGTTCCGTTTAAAGGAGGAGCAGGATTTCTCCTGGCTGAGCAGATATGGAACTGCATTTTCTGTGATTGATGAGACTGGGTCCGGGTGTATCTGCTTTGGAATGCAAAAGGGAAACAGGCGGTATTTTTGTAAAATTGCCGGAGTAAATACAATAGATGCGGAAGTTTCGCCGGAAGAATCTGTTGCCATTTTAAAACATGCTGTTTCTTTATATGATGAATTGCGGCACCCAAATCTGATTCGGATGATAGAACATTATGCATACAAGGATTTTTATGCAGCGGTGTTTGACTGGGTGGATGGGGAATGTCTGTTTGATCATTGGAATTTTGACAGATATGAAAAAAATCCTGCTCTCATAAGCCCAAAAGAAACATTTAACGCTTTGCCAATCGAAAAAAGGCTGAAAGCGGCTGATGTCCTGTTTTCCTTTCTGGAGCATACGGCAGAAAAAGGATATGTGGCTGTGGATTTTTATGACAGCAGTATTATTTATGATTTTGATACGGATAAGGTCTGGCTCTGTGATATTGATCTGTTCCTGAAATCGCCCGTCATTAATACTATGGGGATGGACTGGTATGGAACGAAGCGGCTGAAAGCGCCGGAAGAATACCAGGCTGGGAGTGTGATTGATGAAAAGACCAATCTGTTTACGCTTGGCGCACTTCTGTTTGATTTTTTTGGAACATTTTCAGAAGAAGATATCAGGCGGCGGTATACAGATAACTGTTTTACGCCCTGTTCTTTCACAAATTGGACGCTGCATGCATCCAGCTATCAGGCTGCAAAAAAAGCCGTTTCTCCTGACCGGGAGAATCGATTTGCTTCTATTGCGCAATTTCACCAGGCCTGGAACGACGCGCAAAAAAACGGATACACGAAAGAAAACTCCCTGCGCCCCTGATGAGATTTCAGTAAAGCATCTACTTCATGTACGTATCAAACAGGCGTCCAACCCATAATCTATTCTAAAATAGCCTGCATCGGGCTGGACGCCTGCGGTTTGTACACTGTCTTATTCAGGCAGATGCGACCACTTTACGCATATCATACATTCCAGCCGCTTTTCCTTTGATAAATTTAGCCGCTTCTACCGCGCCTTTGCCGAATACTGCCCGCGAATATGCCGTATGTTTTATCTCAATCACTTCATCCGTTCCGGCAAATATCACATCGTGTTCTCCTACAATGGTACCGCCGCGGACTGCGGATATGCCGATTTCTTTCGGTTCCCTCTTTTTCCGCTCCTGGCTTCTGTCAAATTTGTACTCATATGCCTGATCCATGGCTTCATTGAGCGCATCCGCCAGTGCAAGGGCAGTCCCGCTTGGGGCGTCTAATTTCTGGTTATGATGTTTTTCTACAATTTCCATATCAAAACCTGCCGGGGCCAGTACTTTGGCCGCTTTTTGCAGCAGCTCAAATAAGGTGTTGATTCCAAGCGACATATTGGCGGATTTCAGAATCGGGATTTTGGCGCTGGCTTCTTTTGTCTGCTCCATCTGGGCTTCGCTTAATCCTGTGGTGCAGAGCACCAGCGGCAGCTCCCGTTCCACACAGTATGCAAGTACTCCGTCTGCCGCTTTTGCTGTGGAAAAGTCAATCACTGCATCTGCCGCTGTCCTACATTCTGTAATATCTGTAAATACGGGAAACGCCGTGTTGCCCGGATCTGCGATATCAATTCCTGCAACAATTTCAGCTTCCGGATCTTCTTTGCAGATATCTGCAATCATCTGCCCCATCCTGCCGTTACAGCCATGTAAAATAATCTTTGTCATGATTTCCTCCATTGTAAACTCTTTTGTACCGTAACTATCCTACGCGAGTTTTAATCCATAGGCTTTCATCGCCTCTGCCAGCTTGCGGGCATTGGATTCTTCCATTTCGCAGAGGGGTGCGCGGAGCGGGCCGGCTTCCATGCCCATTAAGTTCAGCGCTTTTTTCACAGGAATCGGATTCACTTCACTGAAAAGCGCGTCAATTAACGGTTCTGCTTCTAACTGCAGCCTGGCAGCGCCGGCGATATCTCCTTCCAAAAATTTCATGCACATATCATGCACCTGTTTTGGCGCAATGTTTGACCATACGGAAATAACACCGATTGCGCCGATTGCCATCAATGGAACTACGATTCCGTCTTCGCCGGAATACATATCCAGTTTGCCGTCGGTAAGGTTCATCGTCCTGGCCGCCTGTGCTACATTGCCGGTGGCTTCTTTTAAACCTGTGATATTTTCTACGTTATGATATAAGTATGCCGCTGTTTCCGGAAGAATATTACATCCTGTACGTCCTGGCACATTGTACATAATAATCGGAATCTTTACTTCTTCTGCTATCTGGGTATAGTGTGAGATCAGGCCGGACTGGGTCGCTTTATTGTAGTATGGAGTTACCACCAAAAGCCCGTCTGCGCCGGCAGCTTCCGCGTCTTTGGAAAGTTCGATCGCTGTTGCCGTGCAGTTAGAACCGGTTCCCGCGACTACAGGGACTCTGTGATTGGTAAAACGGACGGCCGCTTTGATCACGTCTATATGCTCTTCCATCGTCAGCGTGGAACCTTCTCCTGTGGTTCCGGCAATAATAATGCTGTCGGTACCCTCTTTTACCTGAAAATCAATCAGTTCCTCTAACTTGTCATAATTAACTTCAAAATTCTCTTTCATCGGCGTTACAATTGCAACGCCTGCGCCTTTAAAAAGTGCCATGTTCTTTCCTCCTTGTTTTACATTCACGCCGGACTGCTGAAAAAAACCGGCCCATATCAGGAGCCGGTTATAGGTCATTTCTACGATAGCGCACCATTTTTCTGCTGAAAAATGACAGTCATATATTTGTTCAATATATGCCCAAGAGAATATCCGCAGGAAATATGCTCTTTCGGCGCTTTCCCCTTTTGCTTATCATCTTCTGCACCTGCTGCATCTGATAAGTTACTCATGAATTACGCAACCTCTATCCGGTAGTATTCAATTTTCTGCTATATGCAATATAACACTCCGCCATTTCTTTGTCAATAGCCGCCAAATAATTAAATAATGATGCATACCAGGCCGCCGTTGCTGTCATTGACAATTTTCTGCATGGTATCCTGCAGTTTCATCTGGCATTCGTCGTCCATCATGGAAATTTTGCTCCGTATGCCGTCCTCCATCAGCTCGCCGACAGATTTGCCAAAAATATTGGTATCCCATACGCCGCTTTCCGTATTCTGTCCGGCTTTGATATATTCAATCAGATCTTTTGCCTGTTCTTCACTTCCCACAATCGGCGCGATCTCCGTTTCGATATTGGCGCGGATCAGATGAACGGAAGGGGATGTCGCTTTTAATTTCACGCCGTATTTATTGCCGTGGCGAATCAGTTCTGGTTCTTCTAAGGTAATGTCGTTTAACTGCGGATGAATTACGCCATATCCTTTCATCTGTACGGCGTTTACCGCATCCGCTACTTTTGCAAACGCATTTTTCTGGGAAGAAAGTTCTTTGATCAGAGAAATCAGCTGGTATTCGCCCTGAATCGGGACGCCAGTCAGTTCGCTGATATTTTCATAGTAATATTTATCCTCCATGTCAATTTTGATTTTTAACAGTCCCTGCGCCAGATCTATTTTATCCAGATGGATATCGGAAATGTATTCCGAATTTTCCTGCTTTTTGATCAGCTTCATATCTTTTGCTTTTGTCACTGTATTTAAAATTTCCCTGGCGTTTTCAATCACATTTTCTTTCATGCGATTAGATACCGGAAGCATTTCAGCCCATTTGGGAATATAAAATTCCATTTTTACAATCGGAAATTCATAGAGGATGCTTTCTAAAATTTTATTAATATCATCCTTTCTAAGCTGTTCACAGCTCACCGGAATCACTGGCGTCTGGTATTTTTCCATCATCTGCTCTGCTAACTTTATCGTTTCATCGCTGTACGGGCGCTCGGTATTCAGCGCTACTACAAATGGTTTGCCCAAAGCCTTCAGCTCGCTGATGGTTTTTTCCTCTGCGGATATATAGTTTTCCCGTTTCAGTTCGCCAAAGGAACCATCCGTGGTTACGACAATCCCAATCGTAGAATGATCCTGGATCACCTTCTGGGTACCGATGGAGGCCGCGTCTACAAAGGGTATCTCATAATCAAACCAGGGGGTTTTTACCATACGTTTATTATTGCCTTCCATATGGCCTGCAGCGCCGTCCACCATATATCCCACGCAGTCAATCAGACGCACTTTTACTTCCGTATCCCCGTCTAAATGAATGGAGGCCGCATCCTTTGGAATAAATTTGGGCTCTGTGGTCATAATGGTCTTGCCCTGTGCGGACTGGGGCAGTTCATCTACCGTTCTTGCCCTGCTGTTTTCATCTTCCATATTCGGAAGCACCATAAGATCCATAAACCGTTTGATAAATGTTGACTTGCCAGTGCGGACCGGGCCTACAATTCCGATATAGATTTCGCCGCCTGTTCTCTGCTGTATATCCTTATACAGATTAAATTCTTTATTTCCTGATGATACTTCCATAAAAAATAACCCCTTTCCTGCCATGTATGAATCAAATTTTAAAGTAATTTATACATTGTATGAAAAGGGGGTTAGAATATGACTGCAAATCCTATACAATCTGCACTTTGATCATATTTGTCGTTCCTGATACGCCGATTGGAACGCCGGAAGTAATCACCGTAATATCTCCTTCCTTAAGATATCCCGCTTCTTCTGCTGTCTCAAGCGCATGGTCAAACAGTTCAAACAGATCCCGTTTTTCTTCTAACATCACCGGAGCCACGCCCCAGACCAGATTCATCTGACGCGCTACTTTCTGATTGATTGCGCCGCAGATAATATCGCAGGCAGGACAGTATCTGGCTATATTTCTGGCGGAATATCCGCTCTTTGTAACGGTTACAATGGCACGGACATTCAAATCGAGGGCTGTTGTACACGTCGCATGGCAGATGGCATCCGTAATATCAGGATTGGCCTTTCGCTCTTTTGCAAAAAAGCGTTTCCGGTAATCGATATCCTGTTCCGTACGCTCCGCAATCCGCACCATTGTTTCTAAGGCTTCTACCGGATACTGGCCTGCGGCCGTTTCTCCGGAAAGCATAATGGCGCTGGTTCCGTCATAGATTGCATTTGCAACATCGGTTGTCTCCGCCCTGGTAGGCCTTGGATGTTTCATCATAGAATCTAACATCTGCGTAGCGGTAATCACCTGTTTGCCGGCTTCCACGCATTTTTTAATCATCATTTTCTGAATGACCGGAACCTCTTCATACGGGATCTCCACGCCCATATCGCCTCTTGCAACCATAACCCCTTCTGCTGCCGCAAGAATTTCATCAATATTTTCCACGCCTTCCCGGTTCTCAATTTTTGCAATAATATGAATATCATATCCGCCGTGATCGTTTAAATATTTGCGCATTTTTTTGATATCATCCGCGCGGCGGACAAAGGACGCGGCGATAAAATCCACATCATTTTTAATGCCAAACAGAATATCTTCTTTATCTTTTTCACTTAAAAACGGCATAGACAGTTTTGCATCCGGTACATTGACGCCCTTGCGGTCTGATATTTTTCCGCCGTTCTTCACCTGACAGACAATCTGGTTTTCTTTGATTTCCACGGCTGTCATTTCCACCAGGCCGTCATCAATCAGGATCGTCGTCCCGGCTTCCACATCCTGGTACAGATTCGGATAAGAAATGGATATGCCGTCCCGATCCCCTTCCCGTTCTTCTGCATACAGCACAAACGTCTGCCCTGGCTCAAGGATAACAGAATGCTCTTGAAATATGCCCAGACGGATTTCCGGGCCTTTGGTGTCTAACATAATAGCTGTCTGCGTATGACAGGCCTCCCGCAATTCCTTCACTTTGTCGATCCGTTCTTTATGCTCCTCATAGCTGCCATGGGAAAAATTGCATCTTGCCACATTCATGCCGGTTCGGATTAACTGTTCTAAGACAGTATCCTGATCCGTCGCAGGCCCTAAGGTACATACGATTTTTGTTTTCCTCATAGATTCCTTCTCCTTCTTTCTTCTTATTCGGCCGTTTCCTCTCTGTCTCTTCCATACATTTTTACATACTTCCTGACTTTCTGCGCAAGCTGTCTTGTAATCTGTTTTGGCTTAATTCTCCATTTCCAGTTACAGCCCAGTGTAGAGGGTGTATTCATACGCGCCCTGCTGTCCAGCCCTAAAATATCCTGCATAGGTACAATGGCCAGATCACTGACGCTTGCCCATGCGCCCCGCATCATTCCCCAGTGATAGCCTTCTAAGCGGTTCAGGTTAAAATACTTCTTAGCATATTTTACACTGTCTTTCGGCGCTGTATTCATCCAGCCCATAATCGTATCATTATCGTGAGTTCCGGTGTAAACCACACTGTGGCTTGCATAATTGTGCGGAAGATAATCACTTTCTTCCCTGGTATCAAACGCAAACTGAAGCACCTTCATCCCCGGGAATCCGGAATCCTTCACCAATTTTAAAACAGAAGGCGTTAAAAAGCCCAGATCTTCGATAATAATATTGACTTTGCCCAGTTTTTTCTCAATTGCCTCAAACAAATCCATCCCCGGTCCCTCTTTCCATGTGCCGTTTTTGGCCGTTGAATCTCCGGCAGGAATGGCATAATAGGAATCAAATCCCCTGAAATGATCAATCCGGACAACATCATACAGCTTTGCCATTGCCTGGATGCGTTTTGTCCACCAGCAGTATCCGTCTGCTTTCATCACATCCCAGCGAAACAGCGGATTGCCCCATAACTGGCCGTCTTCTGAAAATGCATCCGGCGGACAGCCCGCCACTTCAATCGGATTTCGTTCTTCATCGAGATAGAACTGTCCGGGATTTGCCCATACATCCGCACTGTCACCCGCTACATAAATCGGCACATCGCCAATAATGGATATTCCCTTTTTGTTCGCATATGCTTTTAGATTGCGCCATTGTTTAAAAAACAGATACTGCAGCATTTTGTAAAATTCAATTTCATCTTTATACGCTTCCTGCGCAGCTTCCATAGCCGCCGCTTCCCTAAACTTCAGCTCCCGCTTCCATGTAAACCATGCATCGCCGCCGTTGGCGTCTTTTAATGCCATAAATACCGCATAGTCTTCCAGCCAGTCTTTTTCTTTTTCACAAAACGCGGCGAACGCTTTGGGCCGATGTTCTGTAAAACGCCTGTATGCCTGCTTTAACAGGGCATACCTGTTTTGATAAAGAATCCCAAAATCCACTTCGGTTTCATTTTCTCCCCAATTGTAGGATTCACATTCCTGTCTGGTCAGCAGTCCGTCTGCGCAGAGCAGTTCCAAATCAATAAAATAGGGATTGCCCGCAAAGCTGGAAAAGGACTGGTAAGGAGAATCGCCATAACTGGTAGGGCAGATTGGCAGTATCTGCCAGTACGTCTGCCCCGCTTCCGCCAGAAAATTCACAAACCGTTTTGCCTCCCAGCCCAATGTCCCAATTCCGTATTTGGATGGCAGAGAAGAAATATGCATTAAAATTCCGCTTGTCCTCATTGTTCAAAATCTCCTTGTCTTTTTCTTATTTCGTTCTTCTATTGTAAACCATAAAGATTATTCTGGCAATGCATGAAAATAGGCTGCCGCGCCTGAAACTACTTGCAGGTGCGGCAGCCTTTTTCATTTACCGGCTTATTTTACTGTTATGGTACATTTTGCTTTTTTTCCATTCGCAGTAGCCGTAATGGTTACTTTGCCTTTCTTTTTCGCAGTTACAAAGCCATTGCTTACGGAAGCGATTTTACTGTCTGAACTCTTCCACTTAACCGTATCTGTCGATTTGGATGGTTTCAATGTCGATGTCAGAAGAATCCAGCTGCCTTTATTCAGATTGGCTTTCTTTTTGTTCAGCTTAACGGATTTGGCTTTCACTGCCTTCTTTACTACGTAAACTTTACAGGTGGCTTTTTTTCTGCCCGCTTTTACGGTGATTGTGGCTGTGCCTGTCTTTTTCGCTTTGATTTTGCCCTTTGATACAGATACGACTGAAGATTTCGAGCTGCTCCAGGTAAGTTTATCCGTCGAATCTGCAGGAGTAATCAGCGCCTTTAAGGCTGCGCTCTTTCCTTTGACAAGATAGAGTTTTTTGGTATTGATTGTAACCTTTTTCGCCGCAATCGTCTTCGGGGCTTCTGTTCCGCCGTCGCCGTTTCCGGTTCCGCTGCCTCCGGATGTGTCTTTTGTCCATACGGCATTTACCGTAAGATCAGAAATGACACTGGTAAAGGCTTTATCCCAGCCTTTGAATACATAGCCCGCTTTTACCGGGTTAGCCGGAGCCGTTGCAGCGGTTCCGCTTTCTACCCGTTCTGTCTTTAATACCGTATCTCCGTCTTTAAATGTTACGGTGTAATAAATGGTTTCTTCCTTCTGCTTTTCCCAAAGCGCCGTTACTGTAAGATCAGACGTGACATTGACAAAATCTGTATCCCAGCCTTTGAATATATAGCCTGCTTTCACTGGTTTCTCCGGCGCTGTCGCTGATGTTCCGCTTTCTACCTGTTCTGTCTTCAAAACCATATCTCCGTTTTTGAAGGTCACGGTGTAATAAACTGCATCTTCCTTCCGTTCTTCCCAGACTGCTTGGATCTCAAGGTCAGACGTGACATTGGTAAAATCTTTATCCCAGCCTTTAAAGATATATCCGTCTTTCACTGGTATCTCCGGCGCTGCGGCTGATGTTCCGCTTTCTACCTGTCCTGTTTTTAAAACGGTGTCCCCGTCTTTAAAGGTTACCGTGTAATAAATAACATCTTCCTTCCGTTCTTCCCAGACTGCTTTGATCTCGAGGTCGGATGTGACATTGGTAAAATCTTTATCCCAGCCCTTAAAGATATATCCGTCTTTGGTCGGATTCGCCGGAGCTGTCGCTGCTTCGCCTGTTGCTACAGTTTCTTTCTTTAAGACAATTTCGCCATCCATAAACTGTACAATATGACCCTTGATCCATTTTGCCCTTACTGTAAGATCCTCTGTAATCTGATTAAATTCCGTATCCCAGCCATCAAATATATATCCGTCCCGAACTGGTGTTTCCGGTGCGGTTGCCGCCCCGCCTTCTGGTACTACCTGCTTTTTGAGTTCCGTCCCTTCACTGACAAATATTACGGTATAACTTTGGTTTTTGGCAATCGCAATCCAGCTAAGCTGCATATCAGAGCCTTCGCCGGTATTCTTTGGCGCAAGCGTTATCTGAAGACCTCCGTCCCCTTCTACGATCAGTGTTTCAAGTACCGCCGCATATTCAAACATTCCAGATTCCGCAAGCTGTCTTATACCC
>CAJUPF010000084.1 GCA_910588565.1 uncultured Lachnospiraceae bacterium | reverse complement strand
CCTTGTGATGGAACCTACAGAACAGCATTATGACAAACAGGAGTATTTTAATTATGGAAGAACCCTGGGAGAAAAAGAAGAACTGGTGGAAAAATTCGGGCCGGCCAGTGTCAAAGGCAGTCAGTTCAAACAGCCGCTTTTGGAGTTCCACGGCGCCTGCGCGGGCTGCGGCGAGACAGCATATGCAAAACTGGTGACACAGTTATTTGGCGACAGAATGTATATTGCCAATGCCACCGGATGTTCCTCTATCTGGGGGAATTCCTCTCCGGCAACACCTTATACCGTCAATGCAAAAGGAAGAGGGCCGGCATGGTCAAATTCACTGTTTGAAGATGCGGCTGAGTTTGGATACGGAATGCTGCTAAGCGAGGAATCCATCCGAAACAGCCTGAAGCAGAAAGTAGAAGAGCTGGCGGAACAGACAACGGTGGAGGCTGTCAAAAAAGCAGCAGGAACGTGGCTTTCCACTTATGACTCTGGCAGGGAAAACCAGAAAGCCGCGGAGCGTCTGGCAGAGTGTCTGCTGGAGTGCAATTGTCAGCTGTCCGGGGAAATTCTTGAGAAGAAACAGTTTTTATCCAAAAAATCAAAGTGGATTTTTGGAGGTGACGGCTGGGCATATGATATTGGATTCGGTGGCCTGGATCATGTGCTTGCAAGCGGAAGGGATATCAATATTCTTGTATTTGACACAGAAGTTTATTCCAATACCGGGGGACAGGCATCCAAATCCACACCGCTTGGGGCTGTCGCCCAGTTTGCAGCCGGCGGAAAGGCAATCCGCAAGAAAGATCTGGCGTCTATCGCTATGAGCTATGGATATGTCTATGTTGCCCAGATCGCTATGGGAGCGGATTATAATCAGTGTGTGCGGGCAATTACAGAAGCTGAGGCTTATCCTGGCCCGTCTTTGATTCTGGCTTATGCGCCCTGTATTAATCAGGGGATTAAGTCAGGGATGCAGATGGCGCAGGAAGAGGAAAAACTGGCGGTAACATCCGGCCATTATCATCTGTTCCGTTTTCAGCCGGCGGTTGGAGCTTTGGAAAAACCCGTGTTTCATTTAGACAGCAAAGAACCGACAGGAGATTTTTATGAGTTTTTAAATGGAGAAGTCCGTTTTAATGCGCTTACACGGAGTAATCCGGTTCGGGCCAGGGAATTGTTCGAGCAGGCGAAGAAGGATGCGGAAGAAAAGTATGAAAGATTGAAGCGTTTGCAGTAAGGCAAACGGCAGTGGGCTGTCAGGAAAGGTGTGATTTTCTGGCAGCCGCTGTAGTTTGTATGGGAATTTCCTTGATTTTACCTTTTAAAATTTACATCTTTACAAGGTTTTGCGATAATGCTACAATCATTAAAAAGCAATTGAATTTTACGTAAATTTGGAAGGTATTGAAACTATTACTGAAACCGACAGAGCGGATTTGGGGAGAAGAGATATGAATGCATTGTCAGGAAAATTAAAGGGATACGCAGACCGCTGGAAAACAGAACGAGAAAGGATAAAAAAGGACGTGGAAAAAGAAGATTTTTTATTAACTCAGATTGATGAATTTCGGGAAAAAGCGAAACAGCTGCAGGGACTGCTTGCGCTAAAGGAGGATAAGGTTCAGGAGTTGAAGGAAATTGTTGCCAAGAAAGAGGATAAAGCCAAGGAACTTTCTGATATTATCGAAGAGCGGCAGGACGCGGCGGATCGTATAGCGGCCGGAGTGAAAGAGCAGATTGAGGGCATGGTGGAAAAAGTCGACGCCAAGTTAAATGAGCTGAATGAGACTTTTGCAGAACGTCTTGCGGAGAATGCGGCCAACAGCGCTGAACAGCATGAAGAAGTACGCACATTAATTGAAGAACACAATACAAGATTGACCGAGACGATTGAAGGGCTGAACGGGCAGTTTGACGACATTAAAAATGATATATATGAGAAAATACATACCGAAGACGTGAAATGTTACCGCAATATGCAGGCGTTGATTGAAGAATCCGACAAAAAGATAGAAGAGATCCGGACGGAAGTGTCGGAGATCCGGTTTTTGAAGTCCGGATACTGGGTGATTATGATATTTGTGCAATTGAATTTTGTAGGTGTGATTGTGCTGATTCTTCGTGCGCTGGGCATCATTTAGCACATGATTTTGTAACAGATTTGAGATTTTGGAATATATATAGGATATGGCGCAGTACGATGGAAGGCCAGGGGACCAGGATTGGTATTCCATGTCCAAACTGGGGATTTTTGCCGGTATTGAGACTGGGATATTTGCAAAAAATATGTTTCAGGCGGTCAATGAGTTTTCAGCCACAAAAGAAAAGGCAATAGTCAAAAGGGGTGATGCAGATGAAGTTTGAGAAAATGAATAACGGATCACTGCGCTGTACATTGACACAGGAGGATTTAGAAGAGAACGGCATTGAGCTGGATGATTTTTTTACCAATACCCAGAATGCAAGGGAATTTTTAGAAAAGCTGATTCGGATTGCGGAGGATGAGGTAGGTTACAAGACAACCGGGAATATGATGTCGATTCAGGCAGCGATTATGTCTGAAAATGAAATTGTCCTGACATTTTCGGAAAGTCATGTCAGCAGCGCAGAGATTTTAGAGCATATCCGGAATATGTTTGGCGCTTCTTCCGCCAGAGAACCTGCACCGCCCAGGCAGGATGTCAAAGATGATATTTTAAAAGAGGCCGGAGCAAGGAAGAACGATCAGGTGATCGAAGGAGACAGGGAAGGTTATGCATATCTGCTGACGTTTGTTTCGTTTACCAGCGTCCGCAAGTTTTGCCAGGTGCTTCCAATCAACAAAGTCGCCAGGAGCAGGCTGTACTATCTGGATCAGAAGAAACAGTATTTTCTGTGGGCGGATTTAAATCAAAGTACCAGAAGCTATGTATATGAGTTTGTAACCGCATCTATGGAGTATGCGAAGTCAATTGAAAAAGACAGTTCACGCAGCAGTTTTTTAGAAGAGCATGGCGAAGTGATTGTAAAAGAAAAAGCGTTACAGACATTGGCGAAGTTATAGATAGACGGAGGATGTTTGGTAAGGCGGAGATGATATATCTTAGAACGAACGGGCTGTCGGGAAATGAAGTTTAAATTCATTTCCCGACAGCCCGTTTGACTTTGTCCTGGAAAAAATTATAAAAGCGGAATCCCGCGTGTTTCACATTCTGCGGCAATATCCTTTGGCCAGAGAGAGGATTGGACTTCCCCGATATGTGCTTTCCGCAGGAAAAACATACAAATGCGGGACTGGCCGATTCCGCCGCCAATGGTAAAGGGAAGTTCATTGTGGATAACTGCTTTCTGGAAGGGCAGTTCTGCGCGTTCCGGACATCCGGCTTTTTCTAACTGAGAGCGGAGAGAATCGGAATCTACGCGAATACCCATGGAAGACAACTCCAAAGCAATATCCAGAACCGGATAATAGACGACAATATCCGCATTTAATGCCCAGTCGTCATAATCCGGCGCACGGCCGTCATGAGGTTCGCCGTTTGCCAGCTTATCGCCAATCTGCATAATACATGCAGCGCCTTTTTCTTTGGCGTAGCGGTATTCGCGTTCCTTCGGGGAACATGTTGGATACTGTTGTTCCAGTTCGCTTGTGGTGATAAAGGAAATGTTGTGGGGAAGAATTTCTTCGATATAGTCATACTGGATCGACATATATTTTTCTGTTTTACGGAGACATTGGTAAACAGTGCGGACTGTATTCTGCAGAAATTCCAGGGTACGGTCTTCTTTGCTGATGATTTTCTCCCAATCCCACTGATCTACAAAAATCGAGTGGATATTATCTGTAATCTCATCCCGGCGGATGGCGTTCATATCGGTATAGAGGCCTTCTCCCAGGGAAAATCCGTATTTTTTCAGCGCGTAGCGTTTCCATTTGGCAAGGGAATGTACGACTTCCGCCATTTTATCATTCTGTTCCTTAATGCCAAAAGAAACCGGGCGTTCGATCCCGTTTAAGTTGTCGTTTAGTCCGGAATCGGGATCTACAAACAGCGGTGCGGACACACGGGACAAATTCAAACGGGAAGCCAGAAGGTTCTGAAAGAAATCCTTGACTGTTTTGATTGCAATCTGCGTATCATGCAGATTGAGGGATGAATGGTAGTCATTTGGTATCAAAAGATGTTCCATGGTATCTGTTCTCCTTATAAATAAAATTTGCTATAGTATTGTAACACAGCGCCCTGTTTTTTTCCAACACACTTTAGTAGCAGTGCCCGGAAAAGAATGTATCTAACAGCGGATAGAGCTTGGGGCTGTGGACGACATAGCTGCCATGTGTTTCTCCCGGCAGTATCTGCAGGATGGCGTCTGGTATGGCGGCTGCGATCCGTCTGGTTTCGCTGGCTTTTACAATGTCGTTGGAACCGGCGAGAACCAGGGTGGGAATGGTGATTCTGGCAAGATCTGCTTTTGTGATATGCGGTTCTTTTAACATCAGGCGAACCAGTGGATCTTTGGATGTTATGTAGCTAAGCTGTACGGGAAATTTTGCTGAAAACTTCCAGCCGGAGGGCGTTAAATTCGCTCCGCTGACCGCAAGGGCGGAAAACAGGGCAGGATACCTGGAAGCGGCCAGAAGGCCCGTAATGCCGCCGTCGCTAAATCCATAAAATGCAGGCTTTACCAGCTCTAAAGCCTGGATAAATGCGGCGATATCTTCTGCCATATCCTCATAGTGAAATTCCTTTGCCCCGGCGCTTAAGCCATGTCCTCTGGTATCTAAAGCATATACCGTATGTTTTTTGGAAAGTTCCGGAATCAGTACGTCAAATATCTTATGTGTCTCTTTATTCCCATGTGCTAAAAGAACAGGGGAACCTTCTCCGTGTTTTTCGTAATAAATGATTTGTCCGTTTAATTGGATATACATTCTGATTTTGCTTTCCTTTCTGAACTGTTACCTGAATAATAACTATGCCTTTTTGAGTATAGCATATCTTCTGGCTTTGTGATAGAATAAATTTAAAAAAGAGGAGATAAGCTATGGCGAAAAAGGAACCGGATTTATGGGAACTCGTAGTTGAAACTGTCACGATTGTTGCAGCGCTTGTGTTTCTTGGACTGCAGATATACTATGGATATGTATATCAGAGCAGTCTTGTCACACTGCTGTACCATTTGCTTCCGGCGCTATTCCTTTATGCCGGAATGCTGGTACTGCAGAGATATCCTGAATTGTTAAATGGTTTTGGCAGTGAGCCTCTGCAGGGAAAGGTACGGATGTATGCTATTCGGATGGTCAGGAACAGTAAACTGCTGGTTGTACTTGGCATGTTGTTTCCCTCCGCTGCGGATGCGCTGGGCATTGAAATGAACGGGGCATACAGCCTTTTCATTATGGCTGGTATCCTTGGAAACATCGGATACTACCTGTACCGGATTTATCAATATAATTCAAAACAGAAAGGAAACTAAGAGATGCTGAAACTTCCACTGGCCATATTTGGCATAGACAGGATGATAAAATTTCATATTGACAAAGAGCTGGAATTGGATGAACCAAAAGAAATCTGCGGCGGCAAAGTAATCCTTCGGAAATATTACAACAAAGGGGCAGCTTTTGGCGTCTGCGCCTCCTCTCCCAGGTTTTTAGCGGCAGTACAGGGCACGCTGCTGGCGTCGGCAGCGGTATGCTATGGCCTGCTGTGGAAACAGGGAGGAAAAAACGGGCTGAAAGTATCCCTTGGAATGCTCTTAGGCGGCGGACTTGGAAACTTTTACGATCGGATTGCGTATCAATATGTCATCGATTATGCCAGTTTTCCGGTTCCATTTCCAAGGCTGCGCCGCCTGGTGTTTAATGTGGCGGACTTTTTTATCTTTGCCGGGGCGATCCTTACCATTATCTTTGGAAGTGCAGATAAAAGTATTTAGAACTGCCTGTTCTCAGAGATTTAGAGTAGTAAAAAAAGTAAGATCATCTTTTGTGATACCGCTTCCATAAGCGACAATGCCCTGTGGTCTGGCAAACTGCGGGGCATTTAGATTTGCGCCGCAGATATGACCGCCGGCTTCTGTGACAAGCAGAGAGCCTGCTGCATAGTCCCAGGGGCTTAATTTTAATTCAAAGAAAAGTTCCGCCCTGCCGCAGGCAATGTCACAGAGATCGATAGCGGCGGAGCCGCTTCTGCGCAGATCGAGAGTTTTTTGGAAATAGTGCCAGGCGGTGTCAAAAGCTGGTTTCCAGAGATTTTCATAATAAGGCGAAGTGCCGAAAATCAGAATACTGTTTTCCAGCGGCTCGGCAGATACCCGGATGGGTTTTTGGTTGAGATAAGCGCCTTCTCCTTTTTTCGCATAAAACAGTTCGTCCCGGTATGGATTGTATACCATGCCAAGCAAAGGCTCGCCGTCTTTTAATAATCCAACAGAAATGCAGCTGGTATGGTTTTTCTTGATAAAATTAGTGGTTCCGTCGATGGGATCAATAATAAACTGATACCCTTTGTCTGAATAGCTCCAGGAGCTTTCTTCTTCTCCCATAAATGAAGCTTCCGGCAGAATTTTGCCAAGACGGTCAAAAAGTTCTTTTTGCACACGGGTGTCATATTCGGTGACAAAATTGGCATGGCCGCTTTTGGAATGGGTTGCTTCCGTGATATGTTCTGCTTCCAGCATAATGCTGCTGGCGTCAAGGACTGCCTCTGTGATGTCTTGTATTGTCTGATTTGTCATGTTGTGAATCTCCTTTTGTTGTATATTATGCCTGTGTTGTTTTCAAAAAAATCGCTTTTTGCTTCCGCCGGATAATAAGGTAGCAGAGCATATGTACCGCCGCGGTAATCAGCCATGTGACCGGATAGGAAATATACAGTACAAGCAGGCTGCGGCTCCACTGGAAAAAGGTATAAATCCAGACAATCCGAAGTCCACATGCGCCAAGCAGCGATACGACCATAGGCAGGAACGAATAGCCAAGCCCACGCAGGGAGCCTACCAGGACGTCCATCATGCCGCAGAAACAGTAGAATGTGCAGATAATGGACATACGCAGAAGGCCATACCGGATAACGTCAGGATCTGACGAATAGATTTGCAGAAGCCAGGTTCCGCTAAGGTATGCGCTGATTCCAAGAACGAGCCCGACGGCCGTTACCATGCCAAGGCAGAGCAGTAAAATTTTCGGAATCCGCTCCTGTTTCCCGGCGCCAAAATTCTGGCTGGTAAAGTTCATGGCAGTCTGGTGGAACGTATTCATAGCCATATAAATAAATCCTTCTATATTTGCAGCCGCAGTATTGCCGGCCATGGCAACAGAGCCAAAGGAATTGACGGAGGACTGTATCAGTACATTGGACAGTGAGAATACTACGCCCTGCAGCCCGGCGGGAAAACCGATGCGCAGAATCTGCGTGGTTTTGTCTTTTTCCAGGCGGAGATTTCGCAGATTGAGGCGGCAGCAGCCATCTAGTTTCATCAGACAGCGGAGAATCAGGGCTGCGGAAATTACCTGGGAAATCACAGTTGCCAGTGCGACTCCGGCAACGGAAAGCTGGAATCCAACGACAAAAATCAGATTCAGAATCACATTGACGATACCAGCGGCAATGAGATAGTACAGGGGACGTTTTGTATCCCCAATCGCCCTTAAAATAGAACTGCCGAAGTTATAAAGCAGCATAACGGGCATTCCTATAAAATATATTTTCAGATACAAAGCGGCCTGCGGCAGCACATCGTCCGGCGTACCCATCCAGATTAAAATCTGCTCTGTAATGGAAATTCCGATTATCAGCAGAAGGATCCCGCTGATCAAACTGATGAAAATAGCGGAATGTACGGTGTCGCTGACTTCTTTTTCTTTTCTGGCTCCGTAATAGCGTGCAGTCAGTACGTTTGCACCCACAGAAAAACCGATAAACAGATTTACCAGAAGATTAATCAGGGAACTGGTCGTACCTACTGCCGCCAGGGCAGTACTTCCGGCGAAACGGCCCACCACTACCGTATCAGCGGCGTTAAACAGCAGCTGCAGAATGCCGGAAAGCATCAGGGGAATGGAAAAGGCAAGAATTTTTCCAAAAAGAGGGCCATTGCACATGTCTATTTCATAGTTCTTTTTCATAATGATTACTCCTTTCTGGCAAATTATCATTATATGACAGCAGGAGAAGAAATTCAATCTGTTTTTTGCTTTACAGTAAAATTGGTGAGGATTATAATAATATCTGTCTGGTACTCCAATTGCTGACAGGATGGAGTACTGGAATTTCTAAGAATAAGTAAAAAACGGACAGAATCAACGGTAAAACGGATATACAGGAGGATGGGTATGAAACGATTTGACGCTGAGTACAAGCTGCTGGAAGATATGTATCAGGATGGATATTTCCCGGATGTTCTGGTAGATAAAATAAAGGCGCTGATACAGGAGGTAATTGCTTTTCTGGAAACAGGAGAGCGAGATTTGGTAAAAATACAGGAAAAATTCGATGCAATGACACTGGCAGTCAATGATCTGCAGGAAGAATTTGAAGAACATGGCAGTGAAATTGAAACAGCTGCAAGGGATAGCATCGGTGAAACAGTGGGGTATATTCTGCAGTGGTTTGATCTGGATTTGGATGTGGAGGACGCGATTGGCGAACGTGACTGGTAATCTGCAAATGAGCCTGACGCTGTTAGAAGAAATATCTGGATGTGGGCAGTGACAGAGAAAGAACGAGGTGCTTCATATGACAATTGTGACATTGAAAAAAGGAGAAGGCCGGATGCTAAAAGCTGGCGGTATGTGGATTTTTGACAATGAAATTGCTTCTGTAACGGGGAGCTTTCAGAATGGAGATGTGGTTGTAGTACATGATTTTGACGGATATCCCATGGGAAAAGGATTTATCAACCAAAATTCCAAAATCCGCGTGCGTATGCTGACCAGGCGGAGCGGACAGGAGATTGACCGGGAATTTTTGCGTATGCGAGTAAGAGATGCGTGGGAATACCGAAAAAAGACAGTCGATACGGAAAGCTGCAGGCTGGTGTTCGGGGAAGCGGATTTTCTGCCGGGATTTGTGGCAGATAAATTTTCCGATATACTTGTGGTGCAGTCGCTGGCGCTTGGCATCGATCGGTATAAGTTTGAAATTGTTGATCTGATAAAAGAAACGCTTCTTGAGGATGGTATCCGTATCCGGGGCGTCTATGAAAGGAGCGATGCCAAAGTCCGTGTCCAGGAAGGCATGGAACGCAGCAAAGGCTTTATTGGAGAAGCGTTTGATACGGATGTGGAAATTACAGAAAACGGTGTGAAATACATGGTAGATGTAAAAGAAGGACAGAAGACAGGATTTTTCCTGGATCAAAAGTACAACCGTCTGGCAATCCGGAAACTGTGCCAGGGGGCTGAGGTATTGGACTGCTTTACCCATACGGGTTCGTTTGCCCTGAATGCCGGAATGGCGGGCGCAAAGCAGGTACTGGGTGTGGATGCATCCGAGGCTGCATTGGCGCAGGCCAGGAAAAATGCAAAATTGAATGGCTTAGAAGATACGGTGCAGTTTCAGTGTGAAGATGTATTTGAGCTTCTTCCCAAACTGGAAAAACAGGGAAAACAGTTTGATGTGGTAATTTTAGATCCGCCTGCATTTACCAAATCCAGAAATTCCATTAAAAATGCGGTAAAGGGCTACCGGGAGATTAATCTTAGGGCGATGAAGCTGGTAAAACCAGGCGGTTATCTGGCGACCTGTTCCTGCTCTCATTTTATGGATTATGAGCTGTTTACAAAGACGCTCCATCAGGCGGCCGGAAGCGTCAGAAGGCGGCTCCGTCAGGTGGAATACCGCACCCAGTCCCCGGATCATCCGATTCTGTGGGCAGCGGAGGAGAGTTATTATCTGAAGTTTTATATTTTTCAGGTGTGTGAGGAGAAATAAGGACGAGAATCCAGTATTTATAAGGGTTGTAGCTGTTTTTGGAAAACGAAAAACTATCGTAAATTATCGTAAAATGGTGTATTTTTTTAAAAAAATGGCGTAAAAAATGGTGTATAGAAATCAATGAAAAGATAGTGTAAATATGCAAAATTAAATACCCGGACATTACCATAAGTCCATAACTGATTGGCGTATACAGCCGCGTCCCAGTCAGTTGTGGGCTTATTTTAGTGCCTGGAATTATCAGATAAGGAAATTTGCACTGATAACAGAAAACCGCCTATATGAGCCGTATAAAGCATCACAGGGGCAATATAGCAGCTAAAAAACACGTAACATGAAAACCGCATTTCATAGGCAAAGAAAGAAGAACAAAACTATGTATGGAAGAGTAACAGAAAACGTAATGGTGATTGAAGCACCGGAGAGGAGGACACATGGCAATAAGAATAAGTAACATGAATGATTTGCAGAAAGCATTACAGCCAGTAATGGTAAAAATGGTTGACCAATTAGCGGAAAGGGTGTATGAGACATTAAACTTTTTCCTGCATGATTATTATGAGGGATGGAAGCCCGACAGCTATAGCCGGACAGAGGCATTTCTCCGGTCAGCGGTCAAAGTGGACGCAAGGATGGAAGGGAATAAGGCGGTTGCAAGCGTATACATTGATTTAGATTCCATGAATGATTACGTGAATGCAACCGGGTACCAGGTGGCGCAGTGGGCGAATACGGGTTCCCATGGAGGTTTGTATGTAAGCCATAAGCCGCATGTATGGGCAGACACATTAGACAACACAATCAATAATGGCAGTTTATTAAACCTTGCTATCCAGTATTTAAGAAGCCATGGGATAGCAGTAAGGAATTAAATAAAACGGAAAAGGAGCATAAACATGAGGACAGTAAACAAGAAAGAATTTGCCTATAAGATAGCAGAGAAAGGCGGCTTTTATAAAAAGGACGCAATGAAAATGGTAGAGTTGTTCTGGGATGCGCTTCTGGATTATTTAGAAGAAGGTAAGAAAGTGAATTTCTATGGCATCGGTCATTTTGAAATGAAGACAGTCAAAGGAAGGGAAGCAAGGAATCCGAAAACCGGAGAACCGTGTATTATACCGGATCGTAAGAAAGTGAAGTTTTATCCAAGTGAAACACTGACAGAAAATATAGGGAATGAATGACAGGAGTGTGTCTTATGAGAATCTGTATGGATAAGAAGCCAGAGAATTGTAACCATTGTATTTACAGGGAAAATATAAGCAGGCATTTAGATTTGGAGGATTATTGTTCGCTGAATAGGAAGCGTATAGGAAAGATTGATATTAAAACGGATTGCCCATTAAGAAAATCAAGAATCAGAAAGCGCGTCATGAAGATTTTCACAGCATGGCAGAATAGAAGAGAAGCGGAACTGAAGACAGAAGATATTATACAAATGAATACGAATATATCATTGAAAGATAAAGATGGAAAGTTTATTGAAGTGAAAACGCCAGAACCAGAATATATACATTCGATCTGGTAATAGGAGGAATATAATATATGAATGGGAAGCAAAATTGCGCCGAATGTGAATTTATGAAGATGTATAATTACGGGAAAAAGATTTATTATTGTGACCATGTAGACAGAATTGACGATATGGGAAAATTAAGTGTAGGGGAATTGCCAGAGAGAAGCCCTAAATGGTGTCCAGTAAAAGAAAAAGGATAATCCTGCTGCACTATATGTAAAAAAGAATGAGTTTAAAGGAGGGCATCATATGCAGTTCAAAGATTTAGCATGGAAAGATATTGTATCAGATGATGTGATTGTTTGCAGTAATTGCAGGATAAATCTATGTGGCGTAATCAAAATGGAATTTAATATTAATCATGAACCAAAAGA
>CAJUPF010000083.1 GCA_910588565.1 uncultured Lachnospiraceae bacterium | reverse complement strand
TCAAAATTTCTAGTGGATAAGCCTTTGGTTTAAATCAACTGTGAATAGTAACCTTCGCATAACATGCATCGGTATGTTTATGGCTTCCCAGCGTACAGGTTAAATCATTATCATCATTAAAACAATCGCTTGTATGTTTATGCAGATGATCCCACAAATCAACATATTCACCAACCGATGAATGAACGCCGCCGATATCGCACACAAGCGTACTATCATCCAAAAATACCCACATATCGTCATCGCCAAAGAACAGATATTCCAAAGGCCCAATATATTCTGGATCCAACTCAAATGAAACTGCATAGTACATTCCAAAATAGTTGTTGTGTTCTTTTATTGAATTCCCGGATTCATCAGACGCCGGCCCATTCTTTCCATCCGCTCCGCTAACTCCATCCATTGGCCAAAAGCTATTCGTCTTAATATATTGGTATTTCTCTACCGGAGTTTTAAATTTCTCTAAATTTTGAGCATTTGTACCCCGCACGCCGGTCAGTGTATAGGTATCGCCGTTCCGCAGAAAATCCAGACTATAGTTTTGCTCTGAGTCGCCTTGATAAATCGTTTTTCCTTCCACATTCTTTGATGAGCCAAAAACCTCCGGAGCATCAATTTTATTATGAAATACTACGTTATTGCCAGCTGAACCTGTCACAAGCCCAAATGTACAGCCTGCATATCCATAACTACCCAATGGCTGGCCATCCTTAACGCCTGCATACCAGTTGCCCATATTCAGCCGGCTTTTTGTCAGATTATCCTCAGATATAATCTGCTCTTCTCCCAAGCCAGTCTTCTTATTCGCAACATCTTGAGTTCCATCAAAATCCACTGCATTATTATTCCCAAATGCATATTTCGCTTTCGATTTATCAGTTCCCACATAGTTACTTGGGCTATTAATACCTTTGTTATTAATCTGCCAATAAGCCCCCGCCATTTCACCTATATCGTAATCATAAAAAGTAGCCGGGCTATTACGATTTTCTTTATTGGTATCATATACCAGCCGTATAACAGTATTACTATCAATCAATATATACTTATCAGGATATTTGTCATGCGTTTCCTTTCTGTTTGTAAAATGAAGATTCTCCAATTTCTCATCTTTATACACAGTCCAGTCGCTTGGATCCGTACTATCGCTGTCGCCTTTGGGATCAATCCATACCTCTGTCAAATCATAACTTGCATTTTCTATCAGCGCATTAAAATAATTAATTGTCGGCGCCTTATGATATTCAAACCTTCTTTCTTCATATACGGCTGTCAAATCCTTTTCAATCATTTTAATACTGCCGTCTGTATCAAGCTGGATAGAATTAAGATTTGGAATAACGCCGTTTTTGGGTAAATCGCCTCCATTTTTGCCACTTGTATCAATAATGGGCATATAGCCTTTTGATATGCTTTCTCTATAACCTTTCAGAAGGCCGCTAGGAGCCGCGCCCCACGCCTCAGGATGACCAACATTGTCCTTGGTAATTTGCGTACCTGGCGCATTTCCTGTTTGGTTGCCTTTCCAGTCTACCTTATCAAGATATGCATAATACTGTACCGTAAACTCCGGATTCGGCGTTCCAGAGGATCTGACTGCGAAAAATCTTACTGTATTCTTTGGAGACACAGATATCTGCATATCCTGATCCTGTTCCTCATCATCGATATACATTGTATTTTCCTGATTTACCAAGCCATCTCCATCAAGCTCAAGACCTGTGACTTCCAGCCCTGTAATACTTTTCTGGTCGGCTGTCAGCTGTGCTGTATTGTTTTCCAGCAGATAAGCTACTGCTTCCACCATAGAAATCTCAACTTTTCTTCCAAACTCCTTTGTCGGAGTAACTTCTGCTTCAATTTCACAGCCATTCAGTTCTAACTCCTGGTTATCATATACCAGCGCATAGGATACTGCAAATATAGAAAGCACTTCACTGCCGTCTGCCGCCGTCTTTTCCGCTTGTTTCTTAATCGCCTTATATTCTTCTGAGGCTTCATCTACTGGTTCTATACGAAAATCCAATTGCCGGCTAAGGAAATTTTCTTCCGAATCGCCGGCGCCGCTTTCTGCATCGCTGTTTTCCTCGCCGCCCGAAGCTTCTTCCTGACTCCCGCCGCCCTCTGTTTCTGCGGATTCTTCTCCCTCCGTCATATCCGCGCTGCCGCCAGCTGTTTCTTCTCCATCTTCCGCAGCGTCACCCGAAACTTCCTCTCCATTAAAATCATCCTGGGCTCCTGACGATTTGCTGCTTCCTATGTCTGATTCGCTGCCTTCCGATTCCGGTATGCCGTCTTCGCCAGACTCCTCACTATCTTCCGGCTGTCCGGCGTCCCCCTTATTTTGGGGGGCGTCCGGCGTATTATCTGTACCTTCCGGCGCTTCAATCATCACGCCTTCCGGCAGCTCCACCTCGCCAGTCAGATGAAATGTAACCCGAAATGCACGGTTTCCATCATACACCTGCGTCTTATTTACTTTTACAATCTGTCTGTCGCCAGCCGTATGTCCTAACGCCACTTCGGAAAAGCTGTTCATTTCAAAACTGGTCTTGCCGTTTTCTACCTCGCTGCCTTTTAATACTTCGTTGCCTTCTTCTGCGAAGTGAACAACTGTCATTGGCATTCCTTCCGGCAGTCCGTTTTCATCTAACATCTGCACGCTGATTTTTACAGCTGCTTTCGGCTCGATTTCTCCGCCGTTGATGTAGAATCCTACTTTTAACAGTGCGCTCATGGTCGCGTCTTCATCGCCCACCTGCTCTTTATATTCTGCTTCGCGCTCTGCATAATGTTCTTTATCGCTTTCCGGGGTAATCAGTTCTGCTATCAGTTCCGCTTCCTCCGGAAGCTCTGCTTCTTTTCCATAAATAGCAGTTACAATGTATCCCTCACCGTTATATACTTTGACAAATTCATCCGGTTCTTCCGGGCTTGCGCTCTGTGCAGCTGGTTCTTCTGCTGTCACATCTGCCGGATTTTCAGCTGTTACAGCATCTTCTGCTGCTTCCGCTGCTTCCGGATTTTCCGGGCTTACGCCTTCCGCCGGCGTCTCCTGCTCCGGTTCTGCCGTTTCTGTGCCAAGGTCGATCCCCAGCATATGCGCTTCATGTATTTCAAAGCAGCCTGCTTCTTCCGTATGAATATGCTCTTCTAACTGCGGCAGACCACATATCAGAGATAGGTCACTTCTCCGCCTTCCTCTGCCGGAGGTACCTCTTCATAGCATCCAGCTTCCAGCGAATGCATATGCAGTTCAAACTGCCCGCATGCCAGTACACGCTGTGTCTCATAGCATTCCTCTGTATGGATATGACCCTGGGGTTCTGCCTCTTCCGGTGTGACAGTGGGATCGAGTTCGAGTCCGCCCTCTTCTATCTCGCCTTCTTCCAGCCCGCATACCAGGAACCGTTCCTCTGCATAACATGCATCCTCGTGCTGATGTAAGGGTACTTCCGCCAGCTGACATGCCAGATTGCCGTCGGAATCGTAGCAGTCGTCATTGTGCGTATGAACGATGTAATCCGCAAGCCCGCAAATTAGATTGCCTTCCGCATCCCGGCATTCTTCCGTATGGGCGTGTGGCTGTACCGCACAGACCAGCACTTTTTCCTTGCGAGTCATCGCCTGGCCCATCATCTTTAGCGCAAATGCAGTTCCAAGACCTACAATCACTGCCAGGCTGACGAACACCACCATCCAACGCCTGTGTGTTTTCTTCTCGTGCAAGAATTTTGCAAGTTCTTTTAAAATTGGAGAATCCATAACGCAGCCTCCCTCCTTGTAACTATTACTTTATTTTACAATTCCCAATCCGGACAATGGCCAGATGCGAAATACTATCTTACCAACTACTTTATCATTTTCCACACATCCAACAGATGTATTCCGGCTGTCAATGCTGGTCGCCCGATGGTCGCCCATTACGAAACATTTGCCGTCCGGCACCTGATACGGAAGATCGATGTTGCACTCTCCCAGAGCTTTTTCATTGACATAAGGCTCATCCAGGAGTTCATCATTGACATATACATTACCGTCCTGATCGATGTCTACCCAATCCCCGGGAGCTGCGATTACGCGCTTGATAAGGATGTTATTATTGTAATAAAATGCAATCACTTCTCCGGTCTTATATTTAGAGCTGTTGACTGCCACTACGATATCTTTATCCTGCAGCGTCTCTGTCATGGATGTTCCGCTTATCTGCAATACCGGAAGCAGAAGAACTGCAATTAATACCGCAATTGCCGCAACCACCAGCAGGGAAAACACCGTGCTTTTCAATACTTTGGTGTAGTTGTTCCTGTACTGTTCCTTTTTAAGCTCTGCTTCGAGCATTTCCATGCTCGGTACGACAATCCCATCGCCTCCGCTGTTCTCCATGCTCTCGTTGTTTTGTGTGTTTGTTTCCTTTTCTTCCATTTACTCCCCTGACCTCCCTATATCTTCAGGCTGCGCGTATGATGTCTGTGCATCCTGCCCGTATCTTTGCCTGACATTATATAAGTACTGGTCTGCTGCCTGCTGTGCCACTTCAAAGATTCCGTTCAGCCTTAGCGCTGCTCCTGCAATTGAATCTGTCTGTTCCAGTTCCGCCTGTCTGTTGCGCCGGAAAGTCTCCATTTCATCTTCCAGGGATTTGATGCGCTCAGTCTTGGTATTGAGCCTTCCCTGAAGTTTTTGAATCAGAACGTCTTTCTCTTCTACTTTCGCGCCCAGGCGCTGGTTGCTTTCTTCAAATTGCTGCGCTTCCATATCTCTTTCTTCATGTTCCGCCTGTAGTCCGGCAATCACTTTGCTCTGTTCTAATAACAGTTCCAGTAAATCCTGCCGCCGTAACTTATGTAACTCTCTTCCTGTCATATCCAGCCTCTTTTCGGATATCCGCCATCCTGCAGGGATGACTTGTTAACTTGTGATTATACTCCGCAATAAATCCCATTGCAATATACAAATTGACTAAATCCGAGTTTCCTGTTCCAGGCGGTTTAGGTGAACGTTTCATTTGTTCGTGTTTCCTTTAGCTTGAATACAGTATAACAGACACTCAGTCAAAAGATGCGTCAAAAACCCGAATGAAAAAAGGTTGTTTCTCAACTTTTTTGACGGGAAAATATCGGTAAGATGAGTCCGTATCTGCTGACAGTTTTCTTGCTGTCCCTCTTCCGACCAAGACCGCCAAACAGGCCTTTGCGCTGCTTTTTGCCGGAAGAGCCGGAGGTTTCTTCCGGTGAGGAAGCTTTGTCGGTATCAGAACTGTTCTCTGTTTCTTCATGGATCAAAGGCTCCTCTGAGAGAGGCGGCTGGGAATCCATGTCATTTTGCCGTATTGTATCAGCCGACAAAGCGGTGCGGCTCTGCTGCTCACGCAGCTGCTGGTCAGCTCCTTTGATCGCCTTTAAAAGTTTATCTGACTTAAGTTCATAAGGCTCATTCTCAACATCGGGAATAGCTGCAGAATTTACGGCAGCCTCAGCTTCCGCCGCTTCTGCGTCAGCTGGCTTTGTTGTTTGTGTTTCTTCTACTGTGACAGCGGTTCCTTTGGCTGAGGTTTCTTCGTCAACAGCTGGTTTTGTAGATTGTGTTTCTTCTATATTATAAGATACAGTTTTAGACTGCTGTAGTTTCGTTGATTTGATATCGGAAGCTGATTTTGGGCCAGAGCGGCTTGCTTCCTGTTCCTGCCTGGGGGGCACGGGTTTGCGTTCTGCGTATACCGCACCTCCGTTAAAGTCCAGTATCATTTTTTCCGGAACGGGTTCTTCTTTGGCAGCTTGCTGTGCCTGACGGTTTGGCTTGAACTGCCGGATATTCTCTTTTGCCGGACGTTTGCCATAGAGGTAGCGATCGGCTTCACGCTGCGCTGCCTCGAAAATCTCGTTCAGCCTGCGTGCAGCTTCTGTCAGGGAACCAGGAGCTTCCATTTCGATCCATTTTTCCTCCTGCAGCGCTTTAAATTCCTGTTCGAGCCGGCGAATACGGGCGTCGCTGAGATCAAGGTCTTTTTTCAGCTGCTCAGTCAGGGCGTCCCGTTCGTTTAACATTTGCTTTAAGCTATCGTTGTGCTCTTTAAGAGATTCGATTTTCTCTTTTTTCAGTTCAAGCCCCGCCTGAAGCAGGGAATCTTCTTTGCCCTGTGTCAGTAAAAGCTGGACAAGGTCTGTCGATTTCATTTTATGGAACTCTTTTTCTGTCATATGCAACCCTCATTTCCTTGTTCACGTCGTATGGCATACAGGTATCCCTGAGGGATTTCCTTATGCAGGTATCCCTGGGGAGTCCCGTAATCATCCGGGCAGCCTGCCCTTGCTTGCGATCGATCCATAAACTGTAAATCGTCTGTGGGCCGTTTCTTTTACTGCAGGTCGTTCGAACTTCATCCCTTAGTCGCTTTTTATTTTCTATATATATGTATCTGGTACTGCGTGGCGCTTATACAAAAAAATACGCACTTCTGCCAAGCAATTCTAGCAGCCAAATCCATTTGCCAATCTGCCGTTTCTGCGTTAATACAGTCAATGCGTATTGTTTTCTATGTATTCGTTTGATGTTCTGTTTTTACATCATTTACCACTTGCTATTATTACTTATCGGATCATTTTTGCAAATTCTTAATGGTTTAAGAAGAATTTGTACAAGAAATTTCTGTTACAGCTCGAACAGCGGTTTTAGATACCTTTTACTGCTGTCTGCTTTTGGGGATTCGCTGCCTTTTGCCTATGGCCGCTTTTCTGTATGCCGATTCCACTCGTTATTTCAGTCCTGGCAATGCATACTTCTTCTACATTCACTTATTTCTTCTTCATTTGTTTCACAAAGAGACATAATTTGCACATCATTAAATCCCTGGCCTATCATCCTGATTATGATTTTTCTCCGCTCCTGTAATGTCCCTTTTTCTATACCTTTTTCTATATTTTCCTGATCACGCATCAACAATGTCATATATTCATGCCTCCATTCCCTGTTTTTCTTTGCTCTCTTTACCGCATCATCCCGTATATACACATCGAGACGGATACTTTTTGCAGCCGCATCAGGCTTAATTGCTTTTTGCAGCTCCGGATATTCTATATGATCTATCTCCAAATCCGGGAGTATCCTCTGGAGCAGTTCTTTACAAAGTTCTGCATCCTGCATAATTTTTCCAAACAGAAAATCATTGGATATTCCCAGTTCTTCCCACGCTGAAGCGGCAGTTTTATTTTCAAGAAATCCCAAGTTCTTCAAACAGTTTTTTCTGATATTCCCTGTCAGATGCAGCGTGGAGAATGTCTTCTGTTCTTCCTTGCTTCTGCAGTGCAAGTATCAACTGATTCACCCGGCTTTCACCTTGTGATATTCCTTGTTCTATTCCCTGTGATATTCCTTGTTCTCTTGCCTCTCTCAGTTTATCCGAAGGCAGTTCGAGTACTTTTCCTCCCATAACATTTCCCATCCTTTCCTTTAATTCCGTTTCATTCCTCAACTGATATTCTGCAATTTTCCGGATCAGACGCAGCAGATCCTGATATAGCCCGGTTTCATCCTGCCGGGTCTTATCCCACAGCTCCGCCAGCATCTGATCGAATTCCTGCAGCAGCTTGCCTGTTTTCTCTTCACTTCTGCTGATTTGATGAAATTTATTCTCATACCGCATAATGTAATACGGCAGGCAGATATACAATTTCTTCTCAAAAAGTTCTTCCAGAGTATATTCCTGCGCTTTAATCACCGGGACTTGATAGTTCACGGTCTGGCCATCCGCAAGCTCAATTTCCACCGTACCTTCCCTTCCTGTATTTTTACCATGCCGTAAATAAAAGATGCAGGAAGACGGAAAACGTATCCGGTAGATACCCTCCGACAATTCCGCCCCGCTCAGGCCTATCATAAAGTCATATTCCACCATTCTCAGTACCATGCCGCCGTCCCTGGCGCTCTGGCATTCCAGATGGTAAATACGGCTGCCGATTACACTGCAGCTGTCCGCTATCAGCTTTGAAACTACTTTCTGGTATTCCTCTGGAAGCCTTGTTACCGGCTCCTGCTCCACATATTCCGTATGGAACGCTTCATTTACCAGCGGTATCAGAAGTCCCGGATGCCTTTCCTGTATCGTCCGGAATACGTCGTCATAAATTGTACTATTCGTTTCTTCCATTGATTCCCTCCTGTCATGTTTTGTCACAGGAGTCCTGTCTGTAAAAAACTCCTGCTTTTTACTATGTGAAATGAAAAGCAGGAAATTCTGAATTGTATCTCTGTCAGAACTTCCAAAGACGGAGATGTCTGACAAGATTTGATGGATGGATGTCCGCGGTGCACCATATCTTTGTACAGTTTTCACGGTTTTCCCTGGATACATAATAGACGGCCGGCAAACCCGGCAAAAGAACATCTGCTTTCTAAGAAAAGTATAACATCGGCGAGTAATCCACGCAACTGTTTTTCCTTTTTTTGGTGTGAAAAGCAACAAAAAAGACTTTGTGCCAGAGTTTAGAATTTAAGAAACTTGCAAAACCTTCCGCTTCAAACTATAATGAAAAGAAAACCGGTTTTACATCGGCAAAGAAAGAGAGAATCCTATGAGCACTTTAAATTTAACACTGCTAACAGACCTGTACGAAATGACCATGATGCAGGGTTATTTCAAAACCAATAACCGGGAAGTTGTTATTTTTGACGCCTTTTACCGCAGTAATCCCTGTGGCGGCGGCTATGCCATCTGCGCCGGACTGGATCAGGTCATCGACTACATCCAAAACCTGCATTTTTCAAAAGAAGACATTTCCTATCTGAGAAGCCTGAAGATATTTGACGACGACTTTCTGGAATATCTGCAGGATTTCAAATTTTCCGGCGATATCTATGCCATACCGGAAGGAAGCATTATTTTCCCAAGAGAACCACTGATCAAAGTGATTGCTCCGATTATGGAAGCACAGCTGGTGGAAACCGCTATTTTAAATATCATCAACCATCAGAGCCTGATTGCCACCAAAGCCGCCAGGGTCTGCTATGCAGCCAAAGGAGACGGCGTGATGGAATTCGGCCTGCGCCGTGCCCAGGGACCGGATTCTGGTATATATGGCGCAAGAGCCGCCATTATTGGCGGCTGCAAAGGCACCTCCAACGTGCTCGCCGGACAGCTTTTTGATGTACCCGTACTGGGCACCCATGCCCACAGCTGGATTATGAGTTTTCCGGACGAATACACCGCGTTCAAAGAATATGCCAGACTGTATCCGTCTGCCTGCACCTTGCTGGCAGACACCTACGACACATTAAAATCCGGCATACCAAATGCGATCCGCGTATTCAGAGAAATGAAAGAAGAAGGCATTCCTCTGACCCATTACGGCATTCGTATGGACAGCGGAGACCTTGCGTACCTCTCCAAAAAAGTCCGCCGGATGTTAGATGACGCAGGCTTCCCGGATGCCGTTATCTCTGCCTCGAACGATCTCGACGAATACCTGATCCAGAGCCTGAAATTCCAGGGCGCTATGATCACTTCCTGGGGCGTTGGCACAAATCTGATTACCGCAAAGGACAACCCTGCCTTCGGAGGCGTGTACAAGCTCGCCGCCATCCAATGTGAAGACGGCTCGTTCCTGCCCAAAATCAAACTTTCTGAAAACACGGAAAAAGTTACCAACCCCGGTAATAAAACCATATTCCGCATATATGACAATGATACCGGCAAAATCCGCGCCGACTACATCTGCCTCGTAAGCGAAACCTTCAACACCGAAGAAGATCTGATTCTCTTCGATCCCAACGAACCCTGGAAGAAGACACGTCTGGCCGGAGGAAGCTACACCATGCGCGAGCTGTTAGTCCCTATCTTCCAAAACGGAACATGCGTTTACAAATCTCCAAGCGTAATGGAAATTCAGGCGATCTGCGATAAAGAAAAAGAAACCATCTGGGATGAAACCAAACGCTTTGTCAACCCAGCCAAAATATATGTGGATCTCTCCGACAAACTATACGACATGAAACGCCGGCTGCTTAGCGAAATGAGCACAATCTAATTCTCCGCAACATTTATCGCTCTACCCACCGTATTTACAGCCCGCTCCAGGCGGGCAGGGATATGCTTGCTGACCATGAAAAAGTGTCGGCGGGCGCATCCCTCTCTACAATCATCTCTCACTTGCCTTTTTCATCCTCATAAGTATCTTCCTCTCCATCCGCGACACCTGTACCTGGCTCACTCCCAGCTTTGCCGCCACCTGCACCTGCGTCATCTCCTTAAAATACCGCAAATCAATTAACTCCTTCTCTTTCTCGTCCAACTCTCCTAACAGCTGTTCCAGCAGCAAATGATTCACCAGCTCATCCGTTTTTGGCACGCCTCCGCCAGAGACCTGATCTACCAGATAAATCTCACTGTCCTCCGATTGATACACCGGCTGGTAAATAGATCCAACCTCTTCATTTGCCTCCATCGCCTCCACAATATCTTCCACACTCAATCCAATTTCCTGGGAAATTTCCTGTAAAGTCGCATCCCTGCCATACCTCTGCGACAACAGATCCGACGCCTTTTTTACCTTCCACCCATTCTCTTTCAGAGAACGGGACACCTTCATCATACTGCTGTCCCGTAAAAACCGTTTAATTTCCCCCATAATCATCGGAACCGCATATGTACTGAACTTTACTTCATATGCGACCTCAAAATTATCAATCGCCTTAATCAGGCCAATACAGCCAATCTGAAACAACTCCTCCTTTTCGTGCCCACGATGCTCAAACCTCCGGACAATGCTCCACACCAGTCCCATATTGTCGGAAACCAGCTTGTCCCTGGCATCTTTATCCCCTGCGTGCGCCTGTCTAATGAGCTCTGTCACCGCATTCATTCTGATTCTCTTCTTCCTTCTGCCCTATTTTCTTTACCATAGTTACCTTTGTTCCCACACCCGCTTCAGACTCAACCGCAATCTGATCCATAAATGCCTCCATAAAAGCGAATCCCATCCCGGAACGCTCCAGTTCCGGCTTGGTCGTATAAAAAGGCTCCATTGCCTGTTCGATATTTTCCATACCGACGCCTTTGTCTTCTACAACAATCACCGCCGTATCCCCTTCCAGCCTGCAGGACAAAAATACCTTTCCCTCCCTTTCTTCATAACCATGAATAATCGCATTCGTCACCGCCTCCGAAACTGCCGTTTTAACATCTGCAATTTCATCCAGCGTAGGATCTAATTGCGTCAGAAAAGCCGCCGCCGCTACCCTGGCAAATCCTTCATTCACTGATTTTGCGTCAAATTCTATCTGCATCTCATTTTTCATCTTGATTTCCCCCGTTTTCAATTGTCACATGAATCATCTTATGCAGGCCAGACACCACAAAAATTTTCTGAATCCGCTCATTTAAGTGCTCCGCAGAAACTTCGCCTCCGCTGTACCCCATATTTTTACATCTGCCAATCAATACTCCGATTCCCGAACTGTCCATAAACTCCGTTCCGGAAAAATCAAATATCAGCCTGCGTATATGATACGCCCCAATCAAAAGATCCATTTCCCTCCGCAGCTGTTCCGCACAATGATGATCCACCTCCCTTGGCATAGAAATTCTCATGCACCCATCCTTCATCTGATACTTACATTCCATCACACTCTTCCTTTCTTCTTCACATTTATATTTATCAAACCTTATCAGCCTGTCCCCATGATTCCACAGCCAGCTCCAACCAAACAATATCTTCCCACCCAAATGCTCTATCCGCTTCATTCCACCTGGTGTCCGGGAGTACTGGATTGTCAATCCTCCTTCCCACCCAAATGCTCTATCCGCTTCATTCTACAGCCAGCTCCAGGCGGTCAGGTATCTGCTTGCTGACCGTTAAGAAGCGTCGGTTCTTAGCGCGTGGCGATTGCCCGCAATCGTCACACGCTTA
>CAJUPF010000082.1 GCA_910588565.1 uncultured Lachnospiraceae bacterium | reverse complement strand
AATCCCTTGGTCTACTGGTGTTTATAATTTTAAATCGACTGTGAATAGTAACAAATTTCTTGAGCATTTTTCATTTTACCTATTGACATTTCTTAGCTGGACTTATGCTATACTAAAACCAGTAACTCATTGCTTTCAGGCACTTTGAGTTACATTACTGACATTTCTTCCTATTTTCTTTTGAATCGGCGCCGTCCAAATGAAAAATCAGAAATGCTTTGATGCAAAACTACATTTTTTCATTAGGACTAAATTCGGCGGAAACCCTTGATTTCTCAATGGATTTTTCAACCTGTCATTATAATAACTCAAAGCCCCGCCGGCGTAGCCGCCCACCCCAGCCCAAAGACATTAGCAATCATATTTGCGGCAATATACCGGTTCGCCGGATGCTCTTTTGGTATTCCAGGAAACAGAAATTTCAAAAACGGCATAAGCTTCTTCGCCGCTCCGTCCATAATCCCCGCACGCTCCGCTATCCGCATAATTCCCACCCAGAAAGACATAACTCCCATCATGGTAATACAAAGCTTTACAGCTTCCTTTGCGGAATCCACAGCCGCTTCTGTCACCTCCGGCAGAGTCCCGTTAAAAGCGGCAAAAATAACTCCAACTAAAATCATACATCCCCATAAATAATTCATACTGCCACGTTTCCTTTTTGTAACTAATCAGCCCGTGCCCCATAGTTACGCTTTTTTCCAATATTATGCGCCCAAATACTGCCGTATGACGGAGCCTGTGCTGAAATTCTTTTCATAAACGCAGGCTTTTCCTCATATATTTCAAAAAACAACCTCACAGGAGCTGCTTTGATGCAGAAGTTCAAAAAGAAACTTCCAGCAGGCTTTATAAGCCTCATTTTTATATGCCTTTTCCTTATCATCGGAGGGCATTTCCTTTCCTTAAACGGATCGTCTCCCGGTATCTTTTCCTCCATTTCCATGCTAAAAGAACAGCATTCTTTTGATGCATACACCAACGATCTGTTCGTCCAGGAAATGAAGGAAAATACCATAAACCTGCACTACACCCTGACAAATCCCAAAGATTACGGCATCAAAAGCCATAAAATATCCTTAGGCTCCCTTTCTAAAGAAAACCGGGAAGCCTCCATAGCAATGACAGAAAATATCTCTGCCGCCCTTTCTGAATTTGAGTACGACGCATTAACTACCAAACAGCAGCTTACCTGGGATATCCTGAATGATTATTGTAACGACAGCCTGCGCCTTGCGCCGCTCTATTATTACAATGAACCTCTGCGTCCCACAACCGGAACCCAGTCCGAACTTCCGGTTTTGCTGGCGGAATATGCTTTTTACCAGCCTTCCGATGTTACGGACTACCTTTCGCTGCTTACCTGTATCGAACACTATTTTCAGCAGATCGCACTGTTCGAGCGGGAAAAATCCAAAGAGGGGCTGTTTATGCCGGACTATGCCGCAGAAACTGTAATAGAAGCCTGCCATACGTTTCAGGAAAATCCAGAAGAAAATTATCTGATTGATACATTTAACACCCGCATAGACGCCATGCAGGATTTATCTGAGGAAAAAAAAGAAACCTATAAACAACAAAATCAGTCTCTGATAGAAAATTCTGTGATTCCGGCTTATGGAACACTCGCGGAAACTTTGTCAGAATTAAAAAATTCCGGAACTAACGACGCCGGCTTGTGCTATTTTCCACAAGGAAAAGCCTATTATGAGTATCTTGTCCACAATTACACCGGCTCAGACAAAACAGTTGTGGAATTAAAACAATGTACCGAACGCCAGCGCAATCTGGATATGACAGCGCTACATACACTGCTTATTCAGAACCCCAAGCTGCTGACAGACAACAGCCAGGAACTTGCCTTTCACGATCCAAAAGAAATGTTAGCCCACTTGTCAGAAGCCATTCAGGCTGATTTTTACCCGGCTGCGAACGATTCCTGTGAAGTAAACTATGTCCATCCTTCCCTGGAAGAAACTCTTGCGCCTGCATTTTATCTGACCGCGCCAATTGACGATATCAGCCATAACGTTATTTACATCAACCAAAGCAGCCAGTATTCCGGCATCCAGCTTTTCACAACCCTTGCGCATGAAGGTTATCCCGGCCACCTTTATCAGACCACCGGATCTTACCAGGCCGGACTTGCGCCTGTACGGGCTCTGTTTAATTATCCCGGTTACGTTGAAGGCTGGGCAACCTATGTGGAGATGCTGTCTTATCAATATGCCGGGCTTTCCGATGAACTTGCGGAAATGCTTATGCGAAACCAATCCGCTCTGCTAAGCCTTTATGCAACAATTGATATGGCAATTCATTATGATGGATGGAAACTTGCAGACACTGCCGCATTTTTATATGGATACAATATTACAGATGGCGATGTAATACAGAACATCTACGAACTTGTCGTTGAAGAACCTGCCCATTATTTAAAATACTATATAGGATACCTGGAATTTCTGGAATTAAAAGAATATGCAAAAAATGAACTGGGCGATACCTATTCCGACCGGGCATTCCATCAGGCTGTTATTCGGATCGGGCCTGCACCGTTTTCCTTATTAAAAAAATATCTGCGGGATTTTTATACTGCCGAGCAAACAACAAACACATAACGCCGGAGCAAAAAATACCAGCAGATATAAGATACCGAATTTGATATCCACTCCACTGCTTTAGGGCAGCCGTCTCTTGCTGTCAGGCAATTTTAAATGGATGGCTGCCCGTAACTGAAAACAGATACGCCTTCTACAAAAGCCCCTGATAAACCCCCCTTTTTGAAATCCCCCTGTCCTTTGCCACTGCCTTCATAGCCGTCTTCCTGTCCATCCCCTGCTTCTCATAAACCGCCATATGCTCTTCCAGTGAAACTTCTTCCCATGACCGCCTCTGCTCCGCTAAAATCTCCTCCCTGTTCTTCCCTTCAAGCACCAATACAAATTCCCCGCGAATTTCCGCTTTCTCATAATGCTGCACTGCCTCTTCCAATGTCATCTTCCGCTTCTCTTCAAATTTCTTTGTCAGTTCCCGGCAGACAGTTACAGAGCGGTCTCCAAGCGCCTCATACAAATCCCGCAGCGTCCCCAGCAGATGATGCGGCGCTTCATAAATCACCAACGTCCTTGTATCCCGCTCCATCTCCTTTAAAACTTCTCGCCTCTCCTTCTTATCCCTTGGCAGAAACGCCTCAAACGAAAACCGTCTCGTCTTCTGCCCTGAAACTGTAAGCGCAGTCACACAAGCAGCCGCTCCCGGCAAAGCCGTTACTTCAATCCCCTCTTCATAGCAAATCCGCACCAGCTCTTCCCCCGGATCGGAGATTCCAGGCGTCCCGGCGTCCGTAATCAACGCAACCTCTTTTCCTGCCTTCATCTGATCCACAAGCCAGTAAGCCTTCTCAATTTTATTAAACTCATGATAACTTGTCATCGGTGTCTTAATTTCAAAATGGTTCAAAAGCCGCAGGGAATTGCGCGTATCCTCGGCAGCAATCAAATCCACTTCTTTCAGTACCCGCAGTGCCCGCAGCGTAATATCCTCCAGATTCCCAATCGGTGTCGCACATAAATATAACCTGTTCCCCACGTCATTTCCTCCTAAATTTATCCATATCTACTTTGCAGCAAGTTCAGAGACAATGAGCCTTTAATACCCATAAATCTCGTAAATCTCATCCGTATAGACCCCTGGCCTCTGATACACAATCAAAGGTTTTTCCACATAAAGCCTGGAATTCCCCCCTCGTAATCCCTCAATCAGCACCATATTCGGCTCCTTATCCACAAACGGATACACCAGCTGCATCCGCTTTGGCTCCAAACCGCAGGCTGTCATTTTACTCATAATTTCCGCCAGCCGAAACGGTCTGTGTACCATATAAAATCTGCCCTTCGGACGCAAAAGCTTCGCGCTTTCCGCAAGCACATCCTCCAGCGTGCAGAGTATTTCATGCCTTGCAATGGCCTTTGCCCTATTTTCAGAAGAAATCCCATGATTTCCAATCATATAAGGAGGATTTGTTGTAATAACATCAAAAGAAGATGCTCCAAACAAAGCAGAAGCATCTTTCATATCTCCGGTTACAATTGTAATCCGATCCTCTAACTGGTTCAGCGCCACGCTCCGGGCTGCCATATCAGCGCTTTCTTCCTGAATTTCCAGCCCGGTAAAATGCTCCCCTTCTGTCTTGGCCTCCAAAAGAATCGGTATAATGCCTGTCCCCGTTCCAAGATCCAACGCCAGCTCTCCCTGTTTTACTTTTGCAAATCCTGAAAGCAGCACTGCATCCATGCCAAAACAGAATTTCTTCGGATTTTGGATAATAACATAACCATTCCGATGTAATTCATCCAAACGTTCTTCTGGTTTCAGATTATTTTCCATCGTCAATTTTTGATTTTCCTCCACGATCTTCCAACGCTCCCAGTTCCTTTAATTCTTCAGCGGAAAGCTTCACATCTTTTCTGCGCCTGGGCCTGAATTTCAGTTCTTTTACTTTATATTCTCTCGCTTCCTTCGCGTCTTCTACTTCCACAATCACTTTGACCAGCTGGCGCAGAACATTTACACTCTGTACCACAGCCTTCTGTCCGTCCGGCGTCGTCACAGTATCTCCAATACCCGGAAGCCTGCTGTTTAAATATTCATACGTTTCCTGCTCATTTTTCAGGCAGCACATCAGTCTGCCGCATACACCGGATATTTTGGTAGGATTTAAGGAAAGATTCTGCTCTTTCGCCATTTTAATCGATACCGGGGCAAATTCTGACAAATACGTATGACAGCACAGACCCCTTCCACAGATACCAACACCGCCTAAAATCTTTGTCTCATCCCTTACGCCAATCTGGCGCAGCTCAATCCTGGTACGGAATACCGCGGCAAGATCCTTTACCAGTTCCCTGAAATCAATCCGCCCATCCGCCGTAAAATAGAATAAAAGTTTATTGTTATCAAATGTATACTCCGCTTCCACAAGCTTCATATCCAGTCCATGTTTCGCGATCTTTTCCAGACAGATCTGAAACGCTTCTTTTTCCTTTACCCGGTTTCTGGCAACTGTTTTTTCATCCGCTTCTGTCGCCAGACGGATAATCATTTTCAGCGGCTGTACAATTTTATCGTCTTCCACTTCCCTTGGACCTAATACGACATTTCCCATCTCCACGCCGCGGGCAGTTTCCACGATTACATGGTCTCCGGCTTCGATATCATATTTTCCCGGCCCAAAATAATATATTTTGCCGGTATTGCGAAACCGGACTCCGACTACTTTTGTCATCTTAATTCTCCTTTATAGTAAACAGTAAAAGTTCTATTACAAGCTCAAAATTCACATTTGCCCGTAGACGGATTTTCGCCTTCTCCAAAGCTTTTAAAATATGCTCGATATTCCCATATGATCGCTGGCTGGCGTCCTTTTTGATATTGTAGATTTCCTCCTGGAAAATCAGTTTATTGACGTCCGCCGTCGCTTTATAAATCAGCACATCCCGATACCAGATCATAATCAGGTCAAAATAATCATTGATATCCAGCTTATATTCCGCAATCTGCCTGACCGCCTGGGTCATCTCATATAAATCAATTTCTTTTAACCTTTTAATCAGCTGCAGCGCGGAATTTTTAATCTCATTGAAATGCTCGGAACCTGCCAGCTGAATCGCCTTTCCCACAGTCCCCTGCGCAAAAGCCACGCTGATATCCGCCTGATAACTGGGTATCTGCTTTTCTTCCATTAAAAACCGCCTTATTTTGGCATCCGGCACTGCCTTTAAATCCAGACGCACACATCTTGAAAGAATTGTAGGAAGAAAACCGTCCGCATTGTCTGTCAAAAGCAGAATCACTGCATAAGCCGGGGGCTCCTCTATGGTTTTCAGCAAAGCGTTCTGTGCCTGTACATTCATCTTTTCCGCTTCATCGATAATATAAACCTTGTATCTGCTGCTGTATGGCTTTAATACGATATCATCATTCAGCTGCGTACGGATATCGTCCACACTCAGCGTATTTGTCTTTTCATGGGTAATATAGATAATATCGGGCTGGTTATTTCCAGCCGCCTGTTTGCAGGAACGGCATGTCCCGCAGGGAGAAGTCCCGCCTTTTTCACACTGCAGCGCAGCGGCATACGCTTCTGCAAGCATCATTTTGCCGGATCTGTCCGGGCCGTTTAAAATACAGGCATGGGAAACCTTATCCGCAGCGATTGCATGTTGAAAATATTCAATTATGTTTTCATGTCCAATTATATTTGAAAAATCTTTCATCCTATCCCCCATTTCTGTCCTTTTGGCTCCCGGATTCTTTGTTCCTTTACTGTCGCTCTTTAAGTAAAAATATCCAGCAGCAGCCCCTGTATCTCACCGATCTTCTCCAATATGGAAAGATGATCCTTCTCATCTTTTACCAGTTCACCCGCCAGTTCATCCAGATTCTCATCTACCAGACGGATAATCCCATACACTCTGTGCCTGCCCCTTCTGTCCAGAAAATTCTCTCTGGAAAACTTATGGGAACGGTTTACTACTTCATTCAGGAAATCTTTTACCAGTCCCCGGTATTTTTTCATATCCCGGATATCCATATGCTGCGCAATGCGATCCCCCTGGTTTGTAATCTCATTTAACAGCGTATTCAAACGTTCCTGCAGCTGGGCTTCCTGAATCGCGCTTGTCAGCGTAAATTTAAAATCTCCTCCGGTCGCCTGAGGCTTTGCAACCGCATCTGCCGCCGCCGCAGGAGTCATTTCATTGACTTTTAAATCCATCTGATTTCCCCCCTGTCAAAAAAGAATCGATATAATCTGCAATTTCTCTGCGTGTACGTTCCAGATTTATATTCAAAAACCGTTGTCCTATCCCTGCTTCTGCAAGCTTTTCCTCTGAAAAATCCTCCGAATCCGCAAGAAATCTCCGGCAGAGTTCTTTGTATTTCGGCTCCTTCTGCTGCCGCTCCCGATCCAACGCCCGCTGCAGCCTCAGTCCGTCTTCTACCTCAATATAAACAGGCGCCACCAGGGATGCGCCAAAATAATCCCGAATCTTCGTATAGGCTTCCAGCGTAGCGATCATAAGATAATTCCTCTGTGCCAGATCAATCTGCCCGTCATTTACCGTAAAATATTTCCATACGCCATGTATCGTATGGTAAGCCCGAAGTTCAATTATCTGATCCGCATCTTCCAGCTCTTTCAGCTTTTTCTCATCTGTAAAAAAATACTCCACGCCTTCCATCTCACCGGATCGGAGCGGCCTTGTGGTATATGGAATAATTCTGGAAAGCTGCAATCCCTCTTCTTCCAAAAGCTGCTTATAAAGAGTATCCTTCCCGGAAGAACTCTTTCCCATAATACAAAAGATTTTTCCCATATTCATACCCAGTAATCCTGTTCAAAAGATTCTTTTTCATACTCTGTGCAGTCCTAGAGCATTTCTCTTGTTTATCCTGATCCCATTATAACATGCTTTTTGCAATCATAGAATGGCAATATCTATTTTCTCATTCATTATATCGGCAATTCCCTGCAGATTTAACTGAAATTCCGGGCATTTTCGAATATTTTTTAAAAAATCCTCTTCTATGATTTCTCCGGGAAGAAGAATCGGAATCCCAGGCGGGTACAGACTGATCATACTGCCTGATACCATTCCTGCCGCCTCTTGAAAAGAAACCCGCTTTATGGGAAGCTCCATCGCCTGGTACAACTCTGCCCGTTTCTTCTTTGGCGCGTACAGTTTCCGGATCAGTTCCATACTCTTTTGCCCATCCTGTTCTTCCAGAACAGCGTCACGCTCTGTTTCCTCCAATGCAGAAAAAAGCCTGTGAAATCCCTCTTCCCGATCCATTATACTCGTCATCCCAAGCGCATAAAACCCTGAAAACATTTCCAGCTGAAGATGATGCCTGCGAAGCAGATTCTGATAAAGATCATTTCCCGTCATAGTCGTATGTTTCACGGAAATTACAAGTTTGGAGGCATCCAGATCATACAGTTCGCCGCTGTTAAAATCGCTTCTGTTCATCAGATGTATCTTTGAAAACCGCTCCGCCTTCCGGTAAAAATCCATCAGCTTTCCCGCATAGCTTTCAAAAAGCATTTCTCCCTGCTCTTTTAACAGACGAATACACTTTTCCATTCCTGCCATCAGAACATAAGAAGGGGAACTCGTCTGATAAATCCCCAGAAATTTTTCCAAAATCTTTGAATCAATATATTCCGACTGAAGATGTAAAAGAGCCGTCTGGGTCAGCGATGGCAGCACTTTATGCATACTCTGGATCACTACATCCGCCCCAAGCCGTACGGCTGTTTCCGGAAACATTCTGTGAAATCCGAAATGCGCCCCATGTGCCTCGTCTACAATCAACGGAATCTGATATGCATGTACAATTCCGGCAATCGCCGCAATATCGGAGACAATTCCCTCGTAGGTTGGCGATGTAATCACAACTGCGACAATCTTTGGATCTTCCCTCAGCTTCTGTTTTACTTCATCCGGATCTACTGCTCCCTGAATGCCAAATTCTGTCACACAGGGATTTAAATATGTAACAGCGGACATTCTCAGGTATGCCGCATGATAAACCGCTTTATGGGCATTTCTGGCCATCAGAAGCCTGCCTTTTACCGGAACTGCGGCAGAAATGGCCGCAAGCAGACCACAGGTACTGCCATTGATCAGATAATAACTCCGTTCTGCGCCATACAATTTGGCCGCACGCGCTTCGGCTTCCTTTAAAATTCCCTCAGCCTGATGCAGGTTGTCAAAACCGTCAATTTCCGTAATATCAATCATATAGGGATTGGGCATAGCAAGCGGACTGCGTTTATGGCCCGGCATATGAAAAGGATATACATCACATTTGGCATACGCTTCCAGTTTTGTATCCAGTGCCATATTCTTTACCTCTTGAACCATCTCCGGTGGCGTCCTTTCCGGTACATTTTATTTGTCTCAATCGTCTTATAAGGCGATCGTTCTCTGCCGCCCAGGTTCAGTTTACGGCGGATAATATAAAAATTATCAATAAATTTCCAGATCAGGAAAATAAGCGCTCCCAAAAGCAGAATCCCAAACAGAACAAACAGAACCAGCCGCAGATCAATCTGTATATCCACTGGCAGTCTGCTTTTTTCTTCTGTCGTATGTTCTGTATCTGTAATATCTTCCATCAGGCTTTCCGTGGCGGCCGTGTTTTTGTCCTGGAATTGATACGCTTCCACAACAGCATTTGTAGCGGTAATATCCGCACTGCCAACAAAACGTCCGGCATAGGTATACTGAATGCTTCCAAGAACATCCTGATCTTCTTCATTATATACTACTTCCTGGGCCGTATCTGAAAACTCCGCCGTAATTGGAAGAATCACACTGCTGGAAACATCTAGCGCCACAAAAGGCTCGTAATTGCCCAGTATTCCTTCACTCTCTTTTTTCCTGGAATCAGAATTTTCATAATCCGAAACATTTACTTTTTTAAAATTATCAAAGCAGAAATCGAACAGAGCCCTGGTATCCTCATAATGGCTTCCTGCAGGCGCATCTAAAACCACGCAGATCAGTGTAACCCCGTCTTTTTCCGCATAAGTAACCAGCGTATTATTCGCCACGGTAGTATATCCTGTTTTGCCTCCCAGGCAGTAATCATACAGATATTTGGTGGTTTTTAAAGGATAGAGCATCTGATGATGGTTCTGCAGATACGTCTCCTCATCCGTATGCTTATTGGTAAATGGAATCGTATATTTTTTTGTACCGCATATAATACGGAATGCTTCATTCTGATAAGCCTCTCTTGCAATCAACGCCATATCATAGGCGCTGGTATAATGATCGTCAGCCGGCAGGCCGTTACAGTTGCTGAAATGGGTATCCTGGCAGCCAAGCAGCGAAGCCCGTTCATTCATCATATTGACAAAACTGCCGATATCGCCTCCCACATGCTCCGCTACTGCATATGCACATTCATTTGCGGAAGCCAGCATCACGCCATACAGACACTGCTCCATTGTCATTTCTTCACCTACATCCCTGGCAATCCCGGAACCTTCCGTATTATATACCGAATCATGGGAAAATGTAACAACTTCATCCATGCTGCTGTTTTCCAATACCAGAAGCGTAGTCAGAATCTTTGTAATACTTGCCGGATAATGCGCCTCATGGATATTTTTCTCATATAGAATCGTCCCGGTATCCGCTTCCATTACAAGCCCGGCAGAAGAAACTATTTCCGGGCCGGCGGGCCAGTACTGGCTGTCATCTGCTGTTCCTGCCTGCACTGTTTCCATAACACTGCACAGAATAAGTAACATAATACTCAATAAACCTGTAATTTTTCTCTTTATCTTCAAGGGAACATACCTCTCTTTTTGTAATAGTCACTGTAACAGTTCATCCCAGGACTTTGCACTTGCTGCAAAGTCCTGAGAATACGGAAAGGCTGGAATGGAATCCTCCCCTTCGCCGCATGGCGAACTTTAAATGGGCGGATTCCGTAACAGTGAATCCGAAGGATGAACTGTTACTAGTCACTGGTAATTTGACTATTATAGTATAGACTTACCTTTTAAGATGTGCAATAATTATCTTTTAATTCTTTGCATTTTATTATATGATAAATAGCATATGGAAACAGATCCAACAAAATTTCAGAACAGATGAGGAAAAACACATGCGCTTACGTAATATAAAAGGAGCCGATGAGGCTGTGGCAAACAGCCCCTGGTGCATCAAACACCCGGAAGAATTAAAAGGAACCTGGCACACCGTTCTAGCCAATGACAATCCAATCCACATTGAAATCGGCATGGGAAAAGGCCAGTTTATTATGGCGCTTGCCAGAAAAAATCCCCAGATCAATTATATCGGCGTCGAACGTTATACCAGCGTCCTGCTGCGTGCCTTACAGAAAATGGAACAGGAACCGCTGGATAATCTGCACTTTTTGTGTATCGACGCAAAAATCCTTCCTGACATATTTTCTGCGGGCGAAGCAGATCGGATTTATTTGAATTTCTCAGATCCATGGCCCAAAGACCGCCATGCAAAGCGGAGATTAACCTCTGGAACGTTTTTAGAGCGGTACCGCCAGATTTTATCGCCTTCTGGCCGTATTGAATTTAAGACAGATAATCGTAATTTGTTCGAGTTTTCCCTGAAAGAGATACCGGATTCTGGCTGGAATCTCGATGCTTATACCCTAGATCTGCATCACGATTCCTCCATGAACCAGGGAAATATTATGACAGAATATGAACAGAAATTTTCTTCTATGGGGAATCCAATCTATAAACTGATTGCCTCCCCATAATACGCCCCGGATATCCACATCACAACTTACTTTATGCTGCATATGATACATAAAATCTGAAAAAGAAGGGCGCTATGGGACGCAAATGCTGCTGCCGCAGACGAAAATGGAACCGATGCTGTAAATTTTTCTACAAAAACCGCTTTCTGCCATGTAAAATTAACTGTATCCGGAAATCCTTTCAGGAAGTCTGCTATTTATTAAATCTGCATTAATGTACAACATAAGGAAACTCGTATCCTTATAACAACAAACGAACATCCTCCGGAGTTCTGGCAAAGCGCTTTGCTCCATGATCTTCGAGAAGCGCTTTGCTCCGAAATCCCCACAATACGCTGATGCAGGGCAATCCGGCATTGGACGCTGTTGCGATATCTACTTCAGAATCTCCTATGTAAACTGCCTCTCCCTTTGAAACGCCCAGTTCCTGCAAAGCCTGGACGACCATATCCGGCGCGGGCTTTCTCTCAACTCCCTCCCGCTCTCCAATTGCTATCATATCAAATTCAGGAAAATATGCCTGATTTAATTTTTTTACTGCAAAATCAGCTTTATTCGATACAATAGCAAGTTTTTTTCCTTCCGCCTTTAAAAAACGAAGCAAATCCATAATCCCATCATAGGGTTTTGTTTTATTCTGGCAATTCGTCTTATAATGCTCCCGGAATGTCTGAAATACTTTTTCAAAATCAGGATTTTCCATACCGCCTTCTAAACTGCGTTCTATCAGTTTGCGGATTCCGTTTCCCACATAAGTGCGTATCTGACTAACACTTTTTGCAGGATACTGACAAATTTCCAGGGCCGCGTTCACGCTGTCCGCCAAATCATCTATGGTATCCAATAATGTTCCGTCCAAATCAAATATCACTGCTTTCACCGTATCATTCATATTATGTTTCCTCCTCTGCAGATATTTCCCGTATAACGAAGAAAAACACCGACCCCACGGCTCTTATGTCCGCAAAATCAGTGTTTACAATGCGCCACCAGGGGTTCGAACCCTGGACACCCTGATTAAGAGTCAGGTGCTCT
>CAJUPF010000081.1:3114-12417 GCA_910588565.1 uncultured Lachnospiraceae bacterium | reverse complement strand
TGCTTTATTGGCCGGATGCCCTGCAGCGGGGTGCAGGGCACCGTGAATAGTAACTGATATATATTTACCGGAAAGCAATTTTTAAACACCTCTGGAAAAGACAGGTGTGCTGTGGTATAATTATGAAATAGATTTCATGAAGAAAAAGATATTAGGAATGTGAGGGCAGTGCAAATGAATATTGCAGAGATTGCGGAACTGGCAGGGGTATCCAGGGCTGCCGTTTCGCGCTATTTTAATCATGGATATATTTCAGAGGAAAAGCGTGAGGCAATCCGCAAAGTAGTAGAAGAGACGGGATACCGTCCTTCGGTTCAGGCGCAGACGCTTCGGACCAGGAAGACGAAAATGATTGGTGTTATTGTGCCAAAAGTAGCTTCTGCATCGATTGGGAAAATCATGGAAGGGGTGCTTTCCGTATTAAATGAAAGCGGATATCAGACAGTCCTGGCAGTTACCCAGAATGATCCCAAAAAGGAGCTGGAATATTTAGCGGCTTTCCATGAGAAACAGGTGGATGGTATTATTCTTGTCGCAACCGTGCTGACAGCAGAGCATAAACGCACCTTAAAAACAGTGTCTGTTCCGGTTGTGATTGTCGGGCAGCAGTTGGCCGGGTATTGCTGTGTATTTCATGATGATTATCATGCTTCCTATGATCTTACAAAATTGCTTTTGGAAAAGGGCAGGAGACGGCTGGGATATATCAGCGCCACACAACAGGATAAAGCGGTGGGCGCTGACCGCTGCCAGGGATATAAGGATGCGGTGCGGGATATGGGCTGCGAAGCTTTGGCTAAGAATATTGTGGTTGCTACCTTTACGGTTGCTTCCGGATATGAAAAAATGGGAGAACTGCTCGAAAAATGCGGGGATCTGGATGGCGTGATTTGCGCGACGGATTCTATGGCGGCAGGCGCTGTGCAGTATCTGAGGGAGCAGAAGATCAAAGTGCCGGATCAGATTATTGTGGCGGGGCAGGGCGATTCCGAGATGGCGGAGGTGACGGCGCCGCCTTTGATTACCGTTCATTATTCCTATGAAAACAGCGGAGAAATTGCCGTGCAGATGCTGCTGGAATTGCTGGGGGAAAAGGGATCTGCCTCGAAGGAAGTGAAGCTGGGATATTACCTGGTGGACAGGAAAGAAGAAGCTGTTCCTTCACAGCAGGGAGGAGTTCCATAACGGTACGTTGATGGAGGGGACAGAAAATCTAAGATTGCAGAAGACACGCTAAGGAACCTAACGCGTGTCTTTTTATTTCGCAAAATTTCACAAAGTTTTCAGCTTTTATTCAGAGGAATCTGGTATTCTGTCTGCTGAAGCGATTGGCAAAAGACAGAACTTGCAGAAAGGATGGGAGAATGGAGCGGCAGGATCGTTACAGGCATGAATTGAAATATGTTATAACATATCCGCAGTATCTGGAATTAAGAAACAGGCTGAAAGTTGTTATGCAGACGGATATTCATACAAGAGAAGATGGCAGATATCAGATTCGCACTATTTATTTTGACAATATAGCGGATAAAGCCCTTCGGGAAAATAGAACAGGGGCGTTGAAACGGGAAAAATTCCGTATCCGGTACTATAATGATGATTTGTCTGTTCTTACGTTGGAAAAGAAGATGAAATACAATAATCTTTGCATGAAGTTCGATACGCGGATTACAGAACAGGAATGCCGCAGCCTGTTGGATGGGCAGACTGCCTGGATGCGGGGGCATCCAGATTCGCTGGTACAGGAATTATATACAAAGATGCAGTATCAGATGCTAAGGCCAAGGATTTTGGTATCATACATACGGGAACCTTATATCTACAAAGCCGGAAATGTGCGGATTACATTTGACTTTGATATACGGACAACGCTGTATCACAGGAAGTTTCTGGAGGAAGATATTTCAGATATTCCGGCGGCAGACTGGCCGAGGGAGATTATTTTAGAAATAAAATACGATGCCTTTCTTCCGGAAATTATTGAACATCTGATTCAGACAGATAAAATCCGGCAGCAGGCGTTTTCCAAATACAGTGCGAGCCGCAGATATGGATAAGAGTAACTTAAATGATAAGAATAGGAGGAGATACAGATGACATTTCATGATATTTTTAAATCCAGTTTTTTAGAGAGTGTAACCGAATTTTCCGCGATTGATACGGTGATCGGTATGTTGTTTGCAGTTATTGTCGGGCTTTTCATTTTTATGGTGTATAAAAAAACATTTTCGGGCGTGATGTATTCTACAGGCTTTGCCATGACGCTGATTGGCCTTTCCCTTGTTACAACGCTGGTAATTATGGCGGTAACTTCAAATGTCGTGCTGTCGCTCGGTATGGTTGGCGCGCTGTCGATTGTGCGTTTTCGTGCAGCGATTAAGGAACCGATGGAAATTGTATATTTGTTCTGGGCAATTGCGGGAGGTATTGTAATCGGAGCAGGCATGATACCGTTAGCGGTTATTGGTTCGGTTATAATCGGTGTGATATTAATACTGTTTGCAAACAGGAAACTGCATGATAATCCGTATATTCTGATTTTAAACTGTCAGGATGAAGAAGCGGAGGAAGCGGCGATGCAGCTGGTAAAAGAAGCGGCGGGACGTATGGTTGTCAAAGCGAAGACGGTTAATACTGCTGGCATTGAGCTGACAGTGGAGCTTCGGATAAAGGAGGCGTCTACAGCTTTTGTAAACCGTATCTGTGAAATAAAGGGTATCAGCGATGCATCGCTTGTGAGCTATAACGGGGAATATATGTCCTGATAGTACGGTTCTGTCTGGAAAAAGAGGTGGATTTGTGATTAACAAATATATATCGAAACTGATTGCTGTAATTATGGCTGCTGCGGTTATTTTTTGCTTTCTGGCAATGTTTTTTTCTAAACATCTGGAGGCGGCATGGAGCGGAAAAGCGGTGGCAGTGGAATATGAGGCGAAATTGTTTGATACGGAAAAACCGATGCAAATTGATATTCAGATGGAGAAATCCGATTGGGATGAAATGCTTTTGAATGCGATGGCAGAGGAATATTATAGATGTGATGTTGTGATAGACGGGCAGAAATTTTATTCGGTTGCTGTCCGCCCGAAAGGAAATACCAGTCTGTCTTCTATTGCTATGGATGAGACGACGGATCGGTTCAGTTTGAAACTGGAATTTGATCATTATGTGGCAGGACAGACCTGTTACGGTCTGGATAAGCTGGTTTTGAATAACAATTTTGCGGATGCAACCAATATGAAAGAAGCCATTGTCTATGATATGTACCGGTATCTGGATGTGGATGCATCACTTTATAATTACGCGGAAATTTCTCTGAATGGAGATTACTGGGGCGTTTATCTGGCTCTGGAATCTGTGGAAGACAGTTTTTTGCTTCGGAATTACGGTACCGGGGATGGAAAACTTTATAAGCCTGAGGGCATGGATGGAGGAAGGGCAGATGGCGCTGGTGATGCGCCTGTGGAGGTTTCGGACAGGGAGCCTGGCAATGTTTTGCCTCCGGATGGAACTGCTGGGAATATGCAGGGTGCGGATTTGAATTATACGGATGATGATCCGGACAGTTATTCTATCATTTGGGAAGGGGAAGTGACAAAGACGGATCAGGCGGATCATAAAAGAGTGATTGCCGCATTAAAACATGCCAGCGAAGGAACTGATTTGGAAACATATCTGGATATCGATAATATTCTGAAATATATGGCAGTGCATACGTTTTCAGTCAATCTGGACAGCCTTTCCGGAAATATGGCGCATAATTACTATCTCTATGAATATGACGGCTGCCTGAATATCCTGCCCTGGGATTATAATCTGGCTTTTGGGGGAATGACTGCGGGCGCTGCGTCCGGGGCGTCAGATATTGTAAATGCGGCTGTCGATACCCCCTTTCAGGGAACGCAGTTTTTTGACGCCCTTCTGGAACATGAGGAGTATCAGGCACAATATCACGCATATCTGCAGCAGCTGGTGGAGGAATATGTCTTTGGTGGGAAATTTGATGAGACATATACACGCATCCGCAGCCAGATTGATGAACTGGTAAAAACAGATCCGACTGCATTTTATTTCTATGATGCTTATACGGCAGGAGCAGAAATGCTTTACCAGACAGTAATGCTTCGGGCAAAGAGTATCCATGGGCAGCTGCAGGGGGAAATTCCTTCTACTGATGAAGGGCAGAAGGAGGATGCGTCCCATCTTGTGGATGCGTCTGAAATTGATATTGATGCAATGGGCGTGTTCCGGGGAGGCGGCGACGGCGGACATTCCAAAATGTTTGCAGGTGTCCCGCAGGAAGCCGGCGAAGATAAGCAGACGCAGGAGGCTTTTTCGGACAGTGTCCCGCAGCTTCCATCTGGTTTTGCCGACAGGGCGAAGCAGCATGCAATACGGTATGCAGTCTGTTTTCTGGTTCTGTGTATTGCGCTGATTCTGGCAAAAGTATATGTAAGAAAGTAACAGAACTGTTACGGAGAAAAGCAGGATATAAAAGACAGGCATAAATTTTTTCAGGGATTTTGTAACCTTTTTGAGGTGAGGATTGTACTATTAGTGAAAGGCCTTTAAAAACAAACAAAGGAGAGCTCATGAGACAATCAGTACAGGAGCTGTTTGAAATATATCAGAACAACCTTTACGCAGTTGCTTTTAATGTCTGCAAGAATGCAGAAGATGCGGAAGATGTTGTGCAGGATACTTTCATTCAGTACTATTCATTAAAAAAGGAATTTGATAACGAGCAGCATATACGCGCATGGCTGATCCGGGTGGCAATCAACAAAGCCAAAAATATGAACCGGGCATTCTGGCGGAGAAATAAGATGTCTCTTGAAGATTATATGGAGACGCTTTCATTTGAGACACCGGAATCGGGAGAATTGTTTGAAGCGGTTATGAATCTTCCGGAGAAATACCGCATTGTGGTTCATCTGTTCTATTATGAAGATTACACCGTACATGAAATTGCGGATATTTTAAAACTCTCAGAAAGCAATGTCAAGGTCAGGCTTTCACGCGGACGCGCACTGCTCAAAGAAAAATTGCAGGAGGAATGGGAAAATGACAAATAAAGAAAAATACAAACAGGCATTTTCAGCGCTTCATCCCTCCGGCGAAATTTCCCTGGAGGTGGAAACGATGATGTTAAAAAACAAAAAAAGCAGATTCAGAACAGCTATGGCAGCTGCAGCAGCCTGCCTGCTGCTGGCAGGCGGAAGCGGCGCCGCATATGCGGCAAATGTCGGAGGTATTCAGAGAACGCTTCAGCTCTGGATAGACGGAGATGTGACCAATGTAAATTTTGAATACAACGCAGACGGAATTTACACACTGTCTTATCCGAAAGAAGACAGTGTTCAGACAGAACATGGCGGCGGGGTCGCAATTGGAGAAGACGGAAGTGAACGCCCGTTGACAGAACATGAAATATTGGAAGAATTAAATTCACCAAAAGTAGAGTATAAGGACGACGGCACTGTCTGGGTATATTACGGCGAACAGAAAATGGAGATTACAGATCGCTTTCAGGATGATGTGTGCTATGTGAAAGTCTCTGATGGGGAAAAAACATTGTATATGACGGTTAAATATCAGAATGGATGGTGCACAAGCCCGTATAAATATGAGAGCCCGGATGCATTTAATTAGCTGATAGAAAAAGCGTTTGAATTTTGGCTATTTGCCCAGATTCAGGCGCTTTCATTTTTTTTATGCATATAATTTAGTATATCCTCCGGGAGTCCCTGTATCATGCACGTTTGAGGTGATTGTATAGGGCAGGATATATATCATTACATTAAACCAATCGGAACGAGGGAGGTGGTTTTAATTGAATAATTTTAATTTGAATTGGATGTTTAACCCGCCGAATCTGTTTGGCATGGGAAGTAATTTCAGCAGAAACGATCATCCGAACACTGCCCGGCCTTCATCCAATACTGGAGCTGAGGCAGATGTGGCTGCATCAGCTCCTTTTCAGCGGACAAATACCATGGAATCAGGGGAATGTGGCCCTTCCTGTGCTTGTGGGCCTGATCCTATGGAGCAAGCAGAAATGCCAGGGCTATCAGAATGCCCTGATGACTGCGGGAGACCGGAGCCGCCTGGATGTTCCTGTGGCTGTGGAAAGCCGGAACCGCCAGATTGTCCTGGCGGCTGTGGGAAGCCGGAACCGCCCGGATGTCCCGATAGCTGTGGGAAGCCGGAACCGCCCGGATATTTCTGCGGCTGCGGGGAGCCGGAACCGCCCGGATATTCCTGTGGCTGTGGGGAGCTGTGGCCGCCAGATTGTTCCTGTGGCTGCGGGGAGCCGTGGCTGCCAGGCAGTCCCAGTGACTGTGGAAGGCCGGAACCGCCAGATTGTCCCGGCAGCTGCGGGAATCCGTGGCCTTTGGGCAATCCCGTAAAATGCGGAGAACCTGGGCCGCAGGGGCCAAGAGGAGAGCCGGGACCGCCCGGACGCCCTGGGGAACGTGGAGAGCCTGGGCCGCAGGGGCCAAGAGGAGAGCCGGGACCGCCCGGATGTCCTGGGGAACGTGGAGAGACCGGGCCGCAGGGAGTCACAGGGCCGCAAGGGCCGCAGGGCGCAACAGGCCCACAGGGACCAAGAGGAGAACTTGGTGCACGTGGTCCGGCTGGGCCTCCCGGCTATCCGCAAAACAGTATATTTGCGTCGTTTACAGAACAGGAACTTATTTTGCCAGAAAGCGCCAGCCTTCCGCTTATTATGGATATACCGGATATCACACAAAATATCTCCCTTTGCAATGACTATTCTTTATTACTGACTCCTGGATACTATGCTGTCTATTATTATATATCCACAGTAATGAAAAGGCGTGGTTTTATAAAGCTTACGCCGATATTTAACGGCTGTATGCAAACGGACTATAGCGCGTATGCAGAGACAGAAAAGAGGAAGGAAACGCTTGTACTATCAAGATATTTTATGATCGAAATACCCAGTGCGTCCACACTGTTTTTTGCATGGGATTCTTCCGCAGGCGCTTCCAAAATCAATGTGAATCTGTGCATAGAAAAGCTTAGCAGGCAATAATTCAAAGAATAGGGGGAATCAATATGCCTACAATAAGCCTTTGCATGATCGTCAAAAATGAGGAGATGCATATTGCACGCTGTCTCGACAGTGTGGCAGAGCTTGTAGATGAAATCATCGTTGTAGATACTGGTTCGGCGGATCGGACGGTAGAAATCGTGTCCAATTATACGGCAAAGGTATATTCGTATCTATGGAAAGATGATTTTGCCGACGCCAGAAACTATTCGTTTTCCAAAGCGTCTATGGATTATTGTATGTGGATGGATGCCGATGATATTCTGGAAAAAGCGGAAAAAAATAAATTTTTGCAGTTAAAGCAAACGCTGTCACCGGATGTGGATATGGTCATGATGAAATATAATACGTCTTTTGATGAGGCCGGCAGACCGTCTTTTTCTTATTTCAGGGAAAGATGGATTAGAAATTGTGCCCAATACCGCTGGATTGGTGCAGTCCATGAGGTCATTCCTCCAGGCGGCAGCATTGTTTATTCCGATATTGCGGTTAGCCATAAAAAAATAAATGCAGGAGATCCGGATCGGAATCTGAATATATACCGGAAGGCGCTGGCAAAGGGAACGCTTTTAGAGCCGCGGCAGCAATATTACTACGGGCGGGAGTTGTACTATCACAAACAATATGAGGAGGCTGTTTCTGTATTGGAACAGTTCCTGCTCTCACAGGAAGGATGGATTGAAAATAAGATTGAAGCTTGTTCTGTCTGCGCCAGCTGCTATTATCAACTGGGGCGGGAACAATCCGCATTAAGCACTCTTTTACGCAGTATGAGCTTTGATTTGCCAAGGGCTGAATTGTGCTGTGAAATTGGGAAATATTTTTTGGAACATGGGAATTATCCTGTCGCTGTTTATTGGTATGAAACTGCACTGAGCAGGCCTAAAAATGAATATTCCGGAGGGTTTGTCCTGCCGGACTGTTATGATTATATTCCATTTTTACAGTTATGTGTATGTTTTGACAAAATAGGAGACCGGAAAAAAGCAAAAGAATACAATGAAAGAGCGGGAGCCTGCAAGCCCTATTCAAAAGCATATCTTTATAATAAACAATATTTTGACAGTCTGCAGATTTCCTAAGGCATATTTTAGACACGATTTGAATTTTTTCTAAAAAATGTAACAAATATTGCGCATAAACATAAAATATTTGTAGAAAAGATACTTTACAGTATTTTTTCAAAAATTTAGAAAGGATTTGGTTTTTATGGAAAATAAGAATCCATACAGCAGTTGTCAGAACCAGTGCCATCCTCACTGCTGTGAACGCGGGCCTGCAGGGCCTAAGGGGGATCAGGGACCCGTGGGACCACAGGGAATAAAAGGAGATACCGGCTGTCCTGGCCCAAAGGGCGACAGAGGAGAGCAGGGGCCGATAGGGCCGCAGGGGATTCCTGGTGTTCCAGGAGCGAGAGGACCAAGAGGAAATACAGGTCCGATAGGACCTACCGGAAATACGGGGCCAAGAGGCTATGCCGGCCCAAGAGGCTACGCTGGGCCGCAGGGTATCCAGGGTATTCAGGGCGTCCGCGGTGATATTGGGCCAAAAGGAGATCCCGGTTGTGAAGGGCCGAAAGGAGATGTGGGGCCTCAGGGACCGGCAGGGCCAACGGGGCCGGCCGGACCTGTTGGACCACAGGGAGATATCGGACTTCAGGGACCCAGAGGCATTCCAGGCCCAACAGGCGCAACGGGATCGACAGGTCCTATGGGACCACAAGGTGTGACCGGGCCGCAGGGTATCCAGGGTGTAACCGGCCCGATTGGAACCCAGGGGCCGAAAGGATGTCCAGGTGATGACGGCCCGACGGGAGCGACCGGCCCAACAGGCCCAACGGGAGCCGATGGGGCAATTGGTCCGACAGGAGCGACGGGAGCAACGGGAGCCACCGGGGCAACCGGGGCCGATGGGGCAACAGGAGTAACAGGAGCCACCGGGACAACGGGAGCGACGGGAGCCGATGGAGCGACCGGGGCAACGGGAGCGACCGGAGTAACGGGAGCTGATGGAGCCACCGGGGCGACGGGAGCCGATGGGGCCACCGGGGCAACGGGAGCGACCGGAGTAACGGGAGCAACGGGGGCGACTGGAGCAACGGGAGCGGATGGAGCAACAGGAGTGACAGGAGCGACGGGAGCTGATGGAGCCACCGGGGCGACGGGAGCCGATGGGGCCACCGGGGCAACGGGAGCGACCGGAGTAACGGGAGCAACGGGGGC
>CAJUPF010000081.1:0-3014 GCA_910588565.1 uncultured Lachnospiraceae bacterium | reverse complement strand
CCGATGGGGCCACCGGGGCAACGGGAGCGACCGGAGTAACGGGAGCAACGGGGGCAACGGGAGCGACAGGAGCCGATGGAGCAACAGGAGCGACAGGAGCAACGGGAGCCGATGGAGCCGCCGGGGCGACGGGAGCCGATGGAGCAACAGGAGCGACAGGAGCAACGGGAGCAACCGGGGTTGCGGGTACAGGAGCAGTGATTCCATTTGCATCAGGGCTTCCGGTTTCTCTGACGACAATTGCCGGAGGGCTGGCGGGACTTCCTGCTTTTATAGGCTTTGGAAGCAGTGCGCAGGGGATTACGCTTTTGGGATCGACAATTGATATTACAAATGCCAGTGGAACACTTTCTAACTTTGCATTCCAGGTTCCTCGCGCAGGTATTATTACTTCGTTTAGTGCATTCTTTAGTACAACAGTGGCGCTTTCCTTAGTAGGTTCCACTGTTGCAATAAGAGCGCAGATCTATCAGTCCGCAACGCCGAATAATGTATTTTCTCCGATCGCCGGAACACTGATCAATCTGACGCCGTCGCTTACCGGAGTAATATCCATTGGGACACTGTTAAATGGTTCGCTTACAGGACTTAATATTCCAGTAACGGCTCAAACCCGTCTGATGCTGGTATTTTCAGCGGCAGCCAGTGGATTAACTTTGCTCAATACAGTTGCAGGATATGCAAGCGCAGGCTTAAGTATTAATTAAAGAACGGAAATAAAAATAACTCCCGGAGGGTATAACCTTTCCGTATAAGCTGATGAACAAATCGAGACTTCTTTGGAGGTCTCGATTTTTTATACGGTTTTACAGAAACGGAGCTTGCGGCACATATTGGAAACCTGGATCAGCATGACACCTTTTTGCCATAAGGATTGCCGTCCGGATGATCTCGTCATAAAGGGATTTTAGGCCGCCTGGCTGTTGGAACATGACGTCTGTTTTTATAGGCGCTGCTTCCTGGCACCAGTACAATTGCGAATAGCATCTGGTATAAATTTTATAGAAAAAAGCCGTTTTTTTAGATTTTAATTTCAAGATATCAAGACTTACAATATCTGTGCATATTTTAAGTTGGGAAAATATATGCCAAGAAATCAAACAGTTTTTTGCAAAGATGTGAAGGAGGTTAAGAAAACGGTGAGGAAGAAAAATAGGATTTGGAAGTGGACAGCCAGATTGCTTGCAATATGCCTGGTGACGGCATTGTCTGTTACGGCAATGCCTTACGAGAACTGGCAGGTTCAGGCGGAGAATGTCCCATCCAGGGAAGCGCAGGATGCGGAATCCGCCAAAACGCAGAATACTGCAAATTATTACAAGAGGGAAGGGGAGACGTTTACACATCCAGGGCTTCTCCATACCCAGGAGAGTATTGATGCAATGAAGAAAAATATCGCGGATGAGGTGCAGCCAAGCCTTAATACGTATCATCAGCTTTTGGGGGACGGCTTTTCCTGGGATGGATGGAGGGGCAGGCCTTTGGAACATGTGGTCCGTGGAGGAACCGGGGATAACCGCGCCCAGATGTATATTGACATTGAGCGGGCTTACCAGTTGGCCCTTCTCTGGAACCTGACAGAAGAAGAGCGGTTCGGTTATGCGGCAGTTTATATCTTGAATGTCTGGGCGGATAACATGAAGTCTCTGTCGGGAAATGCCGACCGTTTTCTGGCTGCTGGAATCTATGGTTATGAGTTTGCCAATGTGGCGGAATTGGTACGGGATCGGGAAGATTTTCACAAAGAAGCTTTTGACAACCTGATGTTAAATATTTTTTATCCCATGAACCATGATTTTCTGACAAACCACAATGGAACCAATAATGGCAGGAGAATACAAAATTATTGGGCCAACTGGGATTTGTGCAATATTGCGTCTATGCTTGCTATCGGTATCTATACGGACCGGGTAGATATCTATAATGAAGCGGTATCATATTATATGAATGGGGAGGGAAATGGGTCCCTGTTAAACGCCATGCCATATGCCTATGGGAATGGACTGGCGCAATGGCAGGAGGCAGGGCGTGACCAGGGGCATACTACACTGGGAATCAGCCTTTGCGGTTCCATTAACGAGATGGCATGGAGCCAGGGAATGGATTTCTATGGCATGGCTGACAACCGATTACTGAAGGCGGCGGAATATATTGCAAAGTATAATAATTGGGATGATGATGTACCTTTTTCCACATACACCCATTTTAACAGTGCAACAGGGCATCCGGAGACAAATACTGGGGTATCCGGGGCGAGCCGGGGACATAGAAGACCCTGTTACACGGTAATTTATAATCATTATGTGAACCGACGGGGGCTGGAAGCGCCGGAATTAAAGAAAGTGCTTTATCCTGAAGGAGCGGATCCTGTGATTGAGGGAGGAACACGTCAGGGAGATGAGTTTGGCTGGCAGTCCCTGACCTTCCACAACGTCAGCATAAGAGTAAAAGACGAGGATGTTGCAAAAGTGGACGGCGAGCTTTCAGACGGCATTTACCGTTTTATCAACAGAAAATCCGGCAAGTGCCTGGTGGACAGAAATGGAGCTCTGCAGTCTGCCGCAAAGGGAAGCATGGAAGAGGAATGGTGGAAGGTGAGGTGTTACGGCGACGGAACCTGTACGATTTCCAATGTGAAGACAGGCAGGGTTATTACGTTGAATGGAACGGAATATACTTCCAATTCTCCCGTATATCAGTTGACTACTCAGTTTATCCTGGCAGACAACGGAACCGGTGAGATGAACCAAAGGCTTTATTTTATGAAACGGAGTGATGATTTCTGTTATCGGATCGCTTCCGTCCCGAGTAGTTATATCATGGCTTTAGATGGGGGAAGAACAGAGGATGACGTTAAGGTGATCCAGTACCAGTACAGCCAGGACTGGGATCAGGACTGGCTTGTGGAAATGAAAGAAAGTGAACATGAAATCGCCTATTTTAACTTTGATGATGAAACTGAGGGGCTGAAAGGAGCTGGAGCGGCTGCCTCTGCTGATGGAACAATTTCAATT
>CAJUPF010000080.1 GCA_910588565.1 uncultured Lachnospiraceae bacterium | reverse complement strand
ACTTGATTTTTATGTGCCAAATAGTGATATTGAAAAAACAGATGATATAGAGAATGCCCGATATTATGAAGGAGAAACATCATTTACAGAAAAGGAACTACGCAGGACTTCTAAAGAGCAGAAGATACAGTTTTATGGAGCAGACAAAAACATGTTACTGAATGAAATAGACGACATTTCTGAAATAGCGCAATATCTAAATGGGTTGGCTCTGAATCAGTGGGAATATGTAGATGATGCACCAAATCCTAGAGAAGTTGAATGCCAAATTGTTAGATTTATGTTATCAAGGGATAATAAAAAAGAGTTAAAAGAAATGTATACCCAGATACTTTATAAAAGCAATGGTAATTATTATATTGAGGAAATAATTCCGGGTGAATATAGTGATCGGGGAGAATTTATCACACATTATCAAGTGTCAGAGGAGATAGCAAAATATATTTTATCATATATAGAAACTGCATCAAATTGAAGCAAATGTAGAAGTATCGCTTAGCGGTATTATCAAAAAAATGAAATGATTATTTATCCTAAGTTTATTTTTCCCATGAGCTTTCCGTTTTGACGAACAGACTACATAACAAGTCTGAAAAGATTTGCTGCTTTTGCGCTTTTTCTAATTTACATCCTAGCCACCACCTCATTTGTATTGTATGTGCAAACTGATAGAATACTAAGGATCTGAAAGCGTAAACACACCATATAATGCGCATGTAAATTGTTTTCTCGAATATGACGATAAAACATATGAGTCTATGACATTGAAAGCAGTTAGGGGGTGCATTGTATGAGCATTAATTACATACGGTATGAAAGAGGTAGTTAGAGTATTATTTGCGGTTCATGAGCGATAAACTGCTTGGACTTATTATGAGAGAGCAGGTGCGGTTCTGAACGACAGAGGAACCGCCATTAAAATAATTAACGACAATGGAGGAACCGAAAAATGAGTATTAATGGAATAGGAACAGCCAGATGTCCGTCAGTAGGATACATGACAAGGAAGACGGAAAAAAATGCAGAATCCGAGACAACGGAATGATGAGCCATATATCGCAGATGATGGTACAACGGCTGAATAAGATGCTTAAGGGGGAAACAGAGAATTTTACAAAGCGTTTTTAGAGAACCTGGAAAAATTATCCAATGTGTCGTAAAACCCCTTGCTTTAGCTATGGGGATATAAGACGCTTCCATCAAATTTACGCAAGTATTTGAAGATGGAACAAAATACTCTTGTATTAGATTTTGAAATGGTATATAATACACATATGAATATTGCATATAAATCTAATAACAATATAGTCTATTCTTGCAAATACCATGTTGTGTGGTGTCCTAAGTATAGACGCAAAATTTTAACAAATGGAATAGATACCCGATTAAAGGAACTTCTTCTTGAGTATGCTGCAAATATTTCTGTAGACATCATGGAAATGGAAATCATGCCAGACCATGTACACATACTCATGGAGGCAGACCCTCAGTTCGGTATTCACAAAGCGGTTAAATCATTAAAAGGATATACTTCAAAGGTTTTGAGAAGTGAATATCCATCATTGAAAACAAGAATGCCGTCACTGTGGACCAACAGCTATTTTGTATCAACGGTTGGTGGCGCTCCGCTTGATGTAATCAAGCAGTATATCGAAAATCAGAAAACATCGCAAAGACAAAAGGATAAACCGGGATAATGCAAAAAGGCGTCAAATTTAGGATCTACCCGAACAGGGAACAGCAAAATTTAATCAATCAGACACTTGGCTGTTGCAGGCTCATCTACAACAAAGGACTTGCTATGCGTAATGAAGCCTATGGGAATGGCAATAAAATTGGCTATGCTCAGACTTCGGCTATGCTGACCGAGCTTAAAAAGTGTGAAGATTTTGCATTTCTTAAAGTGGTGGATTCTATTGCGTTACAGCAGTCTTTACGTGATTTGGACAGAGGTTTTGTGAACTTTTTTCAGAAACGTGCTGCACACCCAATATATAAAAGTAAACATAACCGCCACCAGTCGTACCGAACAATAAACCAGGGGAGTAATATCCGTATAGTGGGAAGATACATCAAACTTCCGAAACTTGGTTTTGTTAAAATACGCCAGTCTATGGAAGTAGAGAAAATCAATCATGTAACGATTGAACGTACTCCCGCCGGTAAGTGTTTTGCGGTTCTAAATGTAGAATTTGAACCCCAGCCAAGACAAAACAAGGGCGGCTGCATTGGCATTGATGTGGGTATCAAAGATTTTTACTCTGATAGTAACGGAAATGTTGTGCCAAATCCCAAATATCTTGAGAAGTCCATGCGTAAGCTCATACGTGGACAGCGTAAACTGTCACGCAAACAAAAAGGCTCAAACAATCGTAATAAACAACGTGTAAAAGTTGCTTTAGCCCACGAAAAGATTACTAATCAGAGAAACGATTTTTTACAAAAGCAGTCAACTATACTGATTCGTGAAAATCAAACTATCTGCATAGAAGATTTGAAAGTAAAAAATATGATGCGTAATCATAAACTGGCACAGCAGATAGGTTCTGCGTCGTGGAGTAAGTTTTTTGATATGCTTGCATATAAGGCTGTCTGGTATGGGAATGATGTTGTAAAAGTACCGGCTATGTATCCAAGCAGCCAGACATGTTCTTGTTGTGGATATAAGAATCCACTGGTAAAAAATCTGACAGTTCGTATATGGGAGTGTCCAGACTGTCATACAGTGCATAACAGAGATACCAATGCAGGCATAAACATCTTGAATAAAGGATTGCAAATGCAGTCAGCATAAATAAATATATACATATAAGACTGCACCGTAGGGCATACGGGAACAGTATAATCCAGCTTGTGGACACTGTGTAAGACATTGAAATACCGCATGGTATCTTCCAATGCAGTAGTGGTTGAAGCAAGAATCCCCCTGCTTTAGCTGTGGGGAGTGTCAAAAGACACATTAAGTCACAGGAGGCGGTCAGGAACACTTCTGATTGTCAGATGGAATACAATGTTAAAAATAATTGGGAGTAATGGAGGATTATAAAAATGATTGTTAATGGAATAGGGACAGCGGAATATCCGGCATGGTATAGAGCAGGGAAAGCAGAAAGCTATGTAAAAGGCGATTTTGGTGCGGGTGCGAAAGAAATATCAGCCGCTAAAAATGTAGTACATCTCGCCCCAAACACATTATTTTCTATTTATGATGCGAAAACGGGAGAAAGTGCAAATGTATACAGGGCGGATAATTATTCAGAGGATAATCCGCTTTATCTTGTAAAAGGCATGGACAAAAATGGAAAGGAGTATGAACAGACAATAGATGTAAGCAATGTGAATCCTAGTAACTGCTCTTACACTGAGATGCTTGCGCTGAATGCCCATACTGGGAATAAATCAGACAGCAATTTCCTTAGCATGGCTATTATGAAAGATAAAGCGGGGACAGCTTCTTACCATGAAAAAGCAGATTATCTCTCAACAGTATATGCGCTTATGGACGATATGAAAGCACTTGGAAATTGGGACGGGTACCTGCGATATGATAAGTGGATCAATGATATTCTGACTTTCTGCAAAAACAAATCATAATTAAGCAAAAGTTCTTAGATATACATCTATAAAAAGCCACAGGTGAGAAATCTTCTGTCATGGCGATACGTTTTTGGGAATCGTTTGGCACAACATCTGCCAGCTTAATATCAAATGGATTTCTGCGGATAATATCCCGTATCTGCCGATACCCGAAGTCTTCTTGTTTGATCAGATTCAGCACAAAATTGTATCCGATTTTGGTATTGTGGCTGCTCATTCGTAAAATAATAAGCCCGCCAAACCTATAAACGGACTGCCTGGAAATGAAATCAATCTGCATTTCCGGGCAGTCCGCTTTGTATATAATTTATTTTACAATCAATGATGAGGCAACAGCTGGCTTTGCCATGCTCTGCCAGGCTATGTAGCTGTCTGCAGGTTCTGCCGCTTCGTCCTCTGAAAAAAAGGTTCCGTCCAAAGGATCAAGAGAAGCTTCGGATTCCGGTTCCTCTTCTTCCTCATCAGATGATGTGACAGAAAGGGAAAGCGCAAGGCGTGTTTCTTCTTTTCCAAGAAGAGAAGAAAGGACTTTCATATAATCATCATAGGAAAAAATTTCTGTTAAAATATCCCCGGCCAGCTCGTTTAAATCCTGATAAGAAACTTCAGGATGATTGTTTACAGTGCTTTGCGCAGCATAAACTGTCTGGGTGTCCGGAATGGTAACGCCTTCTTCCAGATATTGCGTGATTTTGGCAACATAATTTTGCGTCTCAGCAAATGGCGGGATACCGCCATATTTGTCCACGTTGTGGCTTCCGGCATTGTATGCAGCCAGGGCAAGAGATACGTTTCCATTGTAGCGATCTAACATCTGGCGGATGTATTTTGCGCCGCCCATAATGTTCTGATAGGGATCATAAGCATTCGTAACGCCTAGGCTTGCGGCAGTGGCAGGCATTAGCTGCATCAGCCCCTGTGCGCCGCTCCGGCTGGTGGCATTGGGATTGAAATTCGATTCCTGCCGGGTCATTGCTTTTAGCAATTCTGTGGATACGCCGTAGGTCTGTGCGGCTTCCTGGTATATTTCCTCCAGATTCTTGTCCGTTTTTAAGAAAGAAGAAAAATCTGCATTGGAGGGAGACTGCCTTGTTACGGTATCGGAAGCGGATACGGCAGCTCTTAATGCTTCTAAGGCTGAAATATTTGTCATAATTGATAAACACTCCTTTGAAAGGCCATATTTATAATACAGTATAACATAGTTCCGGATAAAAGGAAGTACTTTTTTTTAGAATGTTAAAAATTTGTAACAGTTCGCGTTACTATTCACGGTGCCCTGCACCTCGCTGCAGGGCATCCGGCTCCTTTGCCGCAGGCAAAATATTAATTGTGAAGCTTAAATGGAACAGTTCCGTGTTATGTAATCTTGCAGAAAAGTCTTAAGTTACTGACATTGGGTGTGAAAAGTAACCTGGATAGGGCATCGGCTGGATATCGTTTTGGAACTATTTGCAGTAGTTTGCCATCTGTGATAGAATCAGTAAGATGAATCGGAAGCTTTTTATTGCAAAAATAGTATGTCCCTGAAAGTTTTGGAAGGGATACTACGGTTCCATTCGGCTAATATAAGGTAAGAACAGAAGAGAACAGGAAAAAGGAGAGATGAACATGTACCGAAAAGCGTTTCGGGCGGCATTTCCGTATACGATTCCGGTGCTGACCGGATATCTGTTTATCGGAATTGCGTTTGGCGTGATGTTTCAGGAAAAAGGTTATAATTTTCTGTGGGCAATTTTAATGAGTATTCTGGTCTATGCCGGAAGCGGGCAGTATCTGGCGGTTAATTTTTTTGCGCCGGGCGTAGGATTTTTGGATGTGATTTTTATGACGTTTATGGTAAATGTACGTCATATTTTTTATGGACTTTCCCTGCTGGAACGATTTGGAAGAATGGGAAAAAAGCGGCTGTATATGATTTTTTCCCTGACAGATGAAACCTATTCCCTGTTTTTTATCACAAAAGTTCCAAAGGATGTGCCGGAGGATCAGTTTTTGTTTGCAATCGCGCTGCTGGATCAGTTTTACTGGGTTTTAGGCTCTGCTGTTGGAGCGCTGGCCGGGGCGTTGATTCCGTTTAATGCGGAGGGGATAGACTTTGCCATGACAGCGTTATTTATTGTAATTTTTACGGAACAGTGGCTGGCCGGAGGCAACCGGATTCCGGCGGTGGTCGGCCTGCTGTTTTCGGCAGTCATGCGCCTGATTGCCGGCAGTGATAATTTTATACTGCCATCTATGATCTGTATTATGCTTTGCCTGATTTCGTGCAGAACATATATAGAAAAAGGGCAGAAAAGTGAAAACGGGGAGACTGCGGCGTAGTTCAAATACATTTCAGGAAAAAGGAGGAGAAGAAAGATGCCGGTGAGTGCAGGAACATCTTTGCTGATTATTCTAATCGTAGCTATTGTGACCTTTGCAACAAGGGTAATCCCGTTTTTGCTGTTCCCAAAAGGAAAAGAAATTCCGCCTAAAGTGCTGTATCTTGGAAAAGTACTTCCTCCGGCGGTGATAGGGATGTTGATAGTCTATTGCTTTAAATCTGTAAATTTTTTTGGCTATCCTTATGCTGCACCGGAATTGATTGCCGCTGCAGTTGTTGTGATACTGCATGTATGGAAACGGAATAACCTGCTTAGCATTGGTGTTGGGACAGTGCTGTATATGTTTTTGGTGCAGAATGTATTTTAACGGATAGCCGGACTCAGAAGGAGGATATTATGTTTCAGAAAATAATTGTGATCGGAAGTCCTGGCGCAGGTAAAAGTACGTTTGCAAAAAAACTAAAAGACAGGACGGGCCTTCCGCTGTACCATCTGGATATGCTGTGGCACAGACCGGATAAGAGCACGGTTTCAACGCAGGAATTTGACCGGAAATTAGAAAAGATTCTCCTGGGGAATAGATGGATTATAGATGGAAACTACAGCCGGACGCTGGAACTGCGCCTGAACTACTGTGATACCGTTTTTCTTCTGGATGTTCCGGCGGATATCTGCCTTTTGGGAGCGAAATCTCGAATTGGAAAACAGAGGGAAGATTTGCCCTGGCTGGAGATGGAATTGGATCAGGAATTTAAACAATATATTATGGATTTTCCGAAAGAAAATTTACCTCAACTATATAAGCTGGTTGATAAATACCAAAAGGACAAAACGATAATTATTTTAAAATCCAGAGAAGAATCAGAAGCGTATCTGAAAAGAATGGCTTGACAACTTAACAGAAATGCTCTATAGTATCCCTGAAAAGAACTACTACAAGAAGGGCGCATATCATTATGGAAAAAAATCAGTTGACAGATATGCTTATGTGTTTTGGCCTGACGAGACAGGAAGCGATTCTTTATGTGTGTCTTTCCCAGAATGGCGAGTTGACAGGCTATGAAGCGGCTAAGCAGACGGGGATTTCCCGTTCGAATGCGTATAATGCCCTGGCGGGGCTTGCGGATAAAGGCGCGGCATATACCACCGAAGGAACAGCTGTCCGCTACCATGCAGTAGATGCAGAAGAGTTTTGCTCCAATAAGATTCGCGTTTTACAGGAACAAAAACGGCAGCTGACAGCGATGATGCCCAAACCGAAGACAGAGGCGGAAGGTTATCTGACCATTACCGGAGATATCCATATCCGCGATAAAGTAAAGAATATGATTGCAGGTTCCGGCCAGCGGATTTACTTGTCCATGACAGCGGCATACATTCCGGAATTTAAGCCCGAGCTGCAGGAAGCGCTGCAAAGAGGAAGAAAAGTCGTGATTATAACAGACGGCGCCGTAGAGTTTCCCGGCGTATTCCTCTATCAGTCCAATTCCAGGGAGACACAGATTGGAGTAATTACGGACTCTGCCAATGTACTTACCGGAGAATACGGCAGAGGTGCAGACAGTACGTGCCTGTATTCCGGCCAGCCGAATTTTGTGCAGGTATTCAAGGATTCCATGCGGAATGAAATAGAACTGATTCGTATCCGGACGGGACAAAACGGAACACAGTGAATATAAAGTGCAGAATCCATTACTGGAACGCATTTGTCAGAGACATTCTGGCTTATACGGTTTTTGAAAGGAGAAAACTAAGATGAAGAAGGAACCTTTTGTGACATATGAAAAACTTCAGGAAATAATAAAAGAATATCCGACGCCATTTCATCTGTATGACGAAAAAGGCATTCGCGAAAATGCAAAAGCAGTACAGGAAGCATTTGCGTGGAATAAAGGATTTCGGGAGTATTTTGCGGTAAAAGCAACGCCGAACCCGTTTTTAATCCGGATTTTAAAAGAATACGGCTGCGGCTGTGACTGCTCCTCTATGACAGAGCTGATGCTGGCGGATGCACTTGGATGCTCCGGAGCTGACATTATGTTTTCGTCTAACGATACTCCGGCGGAAGAATATGTATTTGCTGACAGCATTGGTGCGATTATCAATCTGGATGATTTTACGCATATTGATTTTCTGGAACAGACCATTGGAAAAATACCGGAAACCATCAGCTGCCGTTATAATCCTGGCGGCGTATTTAAAATCAGCAACAGTATTATGGATAACCCCGGCGATTCCAAATACGGATTTACCAAAGAGCAGCTGTTTGAGGGATTTAAGATTCTAAAGGAAAAAGGCGCGAAATATTTCGGCGTACACGCCTTTCTGGCAAGCAATACCGTAACCAATGACTACTATCCGATACTTGCAAGGACATTGTTTGAAACGGTTGTAGAGCTAAAAGAAGCGACTGGCTGTGATATCCGCTTTATCAACCTTTCCGGCGGCGTAGGGATTCCGTATGCACCGGATCAGACTCCCAACGATATCTATGCGATTGGGGAAGGCGTGCGAAAGGTTTATGAAGAGGTATTAGTTCCGGCAGGAATGGGGGATGTGGCAATTTATACGGAAATGGGACGTTACATGATGGGCCCCTATGGCTGCCTGGTAACAAAGGCCATTCATGAAAAGCATACGCACAAAGAGTACATTGGTGTGGATGCATGCGCCGTAAACCTGATGCGTCCGGCTATGTATGGCGCATATCATCATATTACAGTGATGGGAAAAGATAACAGCGTCTGCGATCACAAATATGATGTAACAGGTTCCCTTTGTGAAAATAATGATAAATTTGCCATTGACCGGATGCTGCCCAAAATTGATAAAGGGGATTTACTGGTGATTCATGATACCGGAGCCCATGGATTTGCAATGGGATATAATTATAACGGCAAATTAAAATCAGCTGAGATTCTGCTGAAAGAAGACGGAAGCTTCCAGCTGATCCGCCGCGCGGAAACGCCAAAAGATTATTTTGCGACATTTGACTGTTTTGATATTCTAAGAAACATGAAAGATCCTGCAGGCAGCGATGCTTTCAGCACGGATAGGAATGGCGTTTTATCGGATTCATAAATAAAGCGGTAAAAACAAAAAAAGTACTTGTATTTTTTACAGGAATATGCTAATATACTGTTTGTTCGATTGGGAACAGACAAATGCCGGCGTGTCGGAATTGGCAGACGAGGCAGACTCAAAATCTGTTGGCGGCAACGTCGTATGGGTTCAAGTCCCATCGCCGGCACTGAGAAATCTCCTGAGTTATCAGGAGATTTTTTTTGCGCCCCAAAATGGCTTCTTTGATAAATATAACTTGTAATTCCTGTTTCATCTGATGTATAATAACGCTTGTATGTAACGTTATTGGAATCAATACGGATGATGAGGATTATATTATGGGAATTACAATGATTTTATCACTGTTAAGCGGTATTGCGCTATTTCTGTTTGGAATGTCCCTGATGGGAGACGGCTTAAAGCGGATTGCCGGGAACAAGTTGGAGCTGATTCTCTATCGCCTGACAAACACCCCGATCAAAGGCGTCCTGCTTGGCTCGGTAGTGACAGCTATTATTCAGTCTTCTTCCGCGACAACAGTTATGGTGGTGGGATTTGTAAATTCCGGTATGATGAAGGTTTCCCAGGCAATCGGCATTATTATGGGGGCAAATATCGGAACGAGTATTACAGGATGGATTTTATGTCTTTCCTATCTGGAAGGCTCTGGCGGGATTGCACAGCTTTTGTCGGCAGCGACAATTTCTGCAATAGTGGCAATTGTAGGTATTGTTTTTAAAATGATAGCCAAAAAAGCTGTCTATCGGCAGATAGGCGATATTATGCTGGGATTTTCTATTTTGATGACCGGAATGCAGACGATGAGCGGCGCAGTTTCCCCATTAAAAGAAAGCGAACAGTTTGTCCGGCTGCTGACCATGTTTTCCAATCCGGTTGCCGGAATTATTGCCGGAATCCTCTTTACTGCAGTATTGCAGAGCGCATCTGCATCTGTGGGAATTCTGCAGGCGTTATCAGTTACCGGAGCAATCAGCTTTGCCACAGCCCTGCCAATTACGATGGGAATCGGCGTAGGGGCTTCCTGCCCGGTATTATTATCTGCCATTGGCACGAATAAGAACGGGAAACGGACGGCTCTGGTCTATCTGCTGAATGATTTGTTTGGAATGGTAGTCTGGTCTGTGGTATTTTATTCTGTCCATGCAATTGTGAATTTTAGCTTTATGAATATGACGATGGGCCCGGTGCATATCGCATTGATGAATACGGTGTTCCGTATGGCGACGACGCTGCTGCTGCTGCCCTTTATTAAATGGATTGAAGAGCTGGTATGCTGGCTGGTGAAAGATACGGAAGAGGAACGGGAAGAGCTGGCAGACTTTGAACTTCTGGAAGAACGTTTTCTGGCATATCCGGCGCTTGCGATTAACCAGAGCCATAAAGCGATGAACGGTATGGCGAGGAACGCAAGAAAGAATACGTTACGTGCTTTTGGCCTGATGGAGGTGTATTCTCAGGAGAAATATCAGAAAATTCAGGAAAAAGAGAATCTGATTGATAAATATGAGGACAGGCTTGGAACCTATCTGATGCAGCTGACCGGAAAAGAGATGACGCTCGGCCAGACCAAGCAGGTATCCAAATTTCTGCATACGCTCAGCGATTTTGAGCGAATTGGCGATCATTCCAAAAATATCTCGGAAGTAGCGCAGGAATTGTATGAGAAGAAAATGGAATTTTCGGAAAAGGCACGGTACGAGGTGAGTGTGCTGCAGGCTGCTGTTCAGGAAATTGTAGATCTGACCGTGGATGCATTTTCGGATGACAATCTGGAACTTGCGGTAAGGATAGAGCCGCTCAGGGAATTGATCGGCATATTGTGCGATGAATTAAAAATCCGCCATATTTCAAGGCTTCGGATAGGTAAGTGTAAATTAAAACAGAGTTTTGCATTTAATGACCTGCTGAATAATCTGGAACGTATAGCGGCGCATTGTTCAAATATAGCAGTGGCAATGATTGAGCTGGAGGCGGAAGATTTTGACACCCATGAGTATTTGAAAAGCGTGAAGGGCATGAAAAATGCCAATTATGTGAGGTACTTTGAATTTTACGAGAAGAAATATGATATGAATAAGAATAAAAAGAACAAAAAAAAGGCAGCGGAAAAAACAGAGAAGTAAAAGCGGAATATTGGTGATTTGATGAAAGAATTTTTATATTTTATCGTAGAACTGATTGCAAGGGTACATAACCGGATTATGCAGCTGAATAACGCATATGAGTATGATTTTTCAGACAAAGAACTGCATTTTCTGGTGATTGGAATAGTTGGGATGCTGTGCATATTTCTTGTATATCCCATATTCAAGTGGCTGGCGAAACACGATCATGTTATGGTCATTGCATGGATTTATGTATTTACGCTGGTTATTGTAATTACATTTGCAATTGAGATTGGCCAGAAGGTGACAAATACCGGCAATATGGATTTTGCGGATATTGTATTTGGGATTATCGGATTTATGGCTCTGTTTTTTGCATTCTCGGTGATCCGGTTGATATATCATGGGATTGTAAGGCTGATTCGGAAAAATTCGCGGAAAAACGACAAATGAGATTATAGAAATTTTATAAAGTTAATGTTTCTTTAAGCTCAAAGACAAACTTTGTTCAAAATTATCTGTTATATTAATATCATCACAGATGTGATACAAAACTTTTTCATAAACTCTCCCCTTAGGAAGCCGCCAGTAACTGGCGGCTTTTGTATGTCGTGAAAAAATCCTTGACACATGGGAAAACGTGTACTATACTATTTAAGTCTGTGAGTAGAAGAATGTGAGCCAAAGCCCCGGCAAGCATTTGAACTATAGAGAATAACGGCAGAAGGGATAACGTCCGGACATACGGGATTCTGACTGCAGCAATTGACAATTTCAAGGAGGTAAACCAATGAATACATTTGTACCCAGTTCTTCTGCAATTGAAAGAAAATGGTATGTAGTTGATGCAGATGGAATGACATTAGGACGTTTGGCATCTGAAGTTGCCAGCATATTAAGAGGAAAGAATAAACCGATTTTTACACCCTATTTGGACACGGGTGATTTTGTAATTATTGTAAATGCTGAGAAGATTAAAGTAACCGGCAAGAAGCTGGATCAGAAGATTTATTATCGTCACTCCGATTATGTAGGCGGAATGAAACAGACTACATTAAAAGAAATGTTGAATAAGCATCCGGAGCGTGTTGTTGAGTTTGCTGTGAAGGGTATGCTTCCCAAGGGACCGTTAGGGAGAAAAATGTATAAGAAATTATTCGTATACGCAGGACCAGATCATAAACATGCGGCTCAGAAGCCAGAAGCTTTGACATTTTAATCGGTAAGGAGGTAAATTACAGTGGCTAGTGCAAAATATTATGGAACAGGAAGAAGAAAATCATCTGTTGCCAGAGTATATCTGGTACCAGGAACAGGTAAAGTTACGATCAATAAAAGAGATATTGATGATTATTTAGGACTGGAGACCTTGAAGGTTATCGTTCGCCAGCCGTTAGTTGCTACAGAAACTGTTGATAAATTTGATGTATTGGTAAATGTTAAGGGCGGCGGCTATACCGGTCAGGCCGGAGCAATCCGCCATGGTATTGCAAGAGCTCTGCTGCAGGTAGACGCTGAGTACAGACCTGTTCTCAAGTCAAACGGATACCTGACAAGAGATCCGAGAATGAAAGAGAGAAAGAAGTACGGCCTCAAGGCCGCCCGTCGCGCTCCGCAGTTCAGCAAGCGATAATCGGCTGTTCAAACCGTATCAA
>CAJUPF010000079.1 GCA_910588565.1 uncultured Lachnospiraceae bacterium | reverse complement strand
TGGAATGGGCTGGATGCGTTACAGTTTGCGGCCGGGTTAGGCCGTGAACTGTAACTATTTGCTTTTGTCTTTGCCGGTTATATTGGGTAGAAGATATCTATAATAATAAAAATATGCTATACTGGGGCTGCAGGCGCTGCAGCCCTTTTTGTTGAAAGGGAAAACGGATATTCATGTATATCCGGAAAGGCGGGCGAACAAAGAAACTTAGATTAGTGAAGGGAGACAGGTTTCATGCAGTTTGGGTTTTTGGGAATTAATTATAAAAATGCACAGCTTGCCGTCAGGGACAAGGCCTCGTTTACGGATGCAATGAAACTGGAATTGTTCCAGAAGGCGGAAGCAGTCGGGGTGGAACAGTGTATGGTTTTATCCACCTGCAACCGGAGTGAGGTCTGGTTTTTTTATACCAGGGAAGAGCAAAAAGCGCAGATACAAAAGATTTATGAAGATATGTTTTCGGAAGTTTCGTTAACAGAATATTTGGTTATGTTGTCAGGCGAGGAGGCAATGGCGTATCTGTTTCGGATTGCGGCCGGTTTAGAATCGCTTGTTCTTGGGGAAGATCAGATTCTGGGGCAGGTAAAAGAGGCTCTGGATTATTCGAGAACCATGGGATACAGTGGAAAAGAACTAAACAAAGTTGTGCGGGATGCGATTACCTGTGCCAAGCAAATAAAAACGGAACTGAAAATCAGTGAAAAACCTTTATCGGTCAGTTATATCGGTATCCGGAAACTGAATGAATCCTGCGGTATAGCAGGGAAACGCATTTTAGTGATTGGAAGCGGAAAAACAGCCATACTGGCTTTGAAATATATCTATGAATACCAGAAAGTCCGTGTGGCGGCCTGCAGCAGGACCTATGCCCATGCCAGGCAGCTTCGGGAGGAATTCCCGGAGATTGCGATTATTTCTTACGAGGAACGGTATCAGCTCATGAAGACCTGCGATATTGTTATTTCTGCTACAGCTTCCCCACATCTGGTGGTAAGACGGGAGGAGTTCTCACCTTCCGCGCCTCTGACTTTTTTGGATCTGGCGGCGCCAAGGGACGTGGATACTGCGTTTGAAGCAGATCCTCTGGTACGCCTGATCAATCTGGATACACTGCAGGAAATTGTAGAAGAGAACAAAAAGGAACGAAGGCACCTGATGGCGGAGAGTGGAGAACGAATCCGTATGTATGTAAACGAGACTGCTGCATGGCTGCGTTCCAGCCGTATTGATTCGACGATTGAATCACTGCAGCAGCGGTGCAGTGCGATTGTAGAGGACAGTTACAATTATTTGAATCGTAAGATGGAGCTTACGCCAAGGGAGCAAAAGCTTGTAAAAAAAGTCCTTCATGCATCGGTTCAGCGGATACTGCGGGAGCCGATACGGGAGTTAAAGCGGATAGATACGAGGGAAGAACAGGAACTTTACAGAGCGTTTACAAAGCAGCTGTTTCAGATATAGGAAATGGAGGGACTATGAATTATCGTATTGGGACAAGAGGATCAAAACTGGCATTGGCACAGGCCGAATATGTGCGCGACAGGCTTGCAGAAGCATACCGGGAGGATACTTTTGAAATCAGGGTGATAAAGACAAAGGGAGATCGGGTACTGGATAAGCCGCTGCATGAAATTGGGGATAAAGGATTATTTGTCAGAGAAATTGAAGAACAGTTATTAGATGGTGAAGTAGATCTTGGCGTACACAGTATGAAGGATATGCCGTCTTATCCGGCGGACGGCCTGAAGTTTACAAAAGCCTGGAAGCGGGAAGACGCCCGGGACGTGCTGATTTTACGCAGGGCAAAGACGCTAGAGGAGCTTCCCTTTGGGGCGGTTATTGGCACAGGGAGCCGCCGAAGGGAGTTTCAGTTAAAAAAGCTGCGGCCAGACATAAATGTGATCAATATCCGTGGGAATGTGGATACAAGGCTTCGGAAAATGGAAGAAGAGAAGTTGGACGGCATTGTACTGGCGGCAGCAGGCCTTCACCGGCTGGGGATGCAGGAGAAGATTACCTGTTATCTGGAGACAGAGCAGATGATCCCGGCTCCGGCGCAGGGTATTCTGGCTCTGGAAATACGGCAGGGAGAGGAAACACTGCTTGCGATGTTAGATTCGCTCAGTGACGGGGAGGCAGAGGCTGCGGCAAAAGCAGAGCGGGGATTTCTGCAACTCATTGGCGGCGACTGTCATGTTCCGGTGGGAGCGGTTCTGAAAACAACAAAGACGGGTAGTTATCGGCTTTCTGCTATGTTTGGAAATAAAACCGGGACAAAACAGGCCTATGCCCAAGCAGAGGGAAGCGATCCGGCAGCCCTTGCAAAAGAAGCGGCAGTTCATATTCGGCGGCAGATGGCAGGACAGGTGACTCTTGTCGGCGGAGGTCCGGGAGATCCGGAGCTGATTACCGTAAAGGGATTACATGCAATCCGGGAAGCGGACTGTATTGTCTATGACAGGTTGTCTTCTCCGGAATTATTAAAAGAAGCAAAGGCAGACTGTGAACTGATATATGTTGGAAAAGCCAGCAGCAATCATACGATGAAACAGGAAGAGATCAACCGGCTTTTGGTGCGAAAAAGCATGGAATATGACAAAACAGTCCGTCTGAAAGGCGGAGACAGCTATGTATTTGGCCGGGGCGGGGAAGAAGCCTTATTTTTAGAAGAAAGCGGCGTCACGTTTGAAGTGGTACCGGGAGTGACGTCTGCTGTTGCAGGATTAGCTTATGCGGGAATTCCAATTACTCACCGGGGAATGGCGTCAGGATTTCACGTAGTGACAGCTCATGATAAAAACGATCGGCTGGCGGATATTGATTTTGCGGCAATGGCAAAGGGGAAGGAGACCTGTGTATTTCTGATGGGATTAAGCAAAGTCGGGGAAATTGCAGATAGACTGATGGAAGCAGGAATGGCAGAAACGGTTTCTGCCGCAGTGATTTCACAGGCTGCCACGCCTGCGCAGAAGAGTTGTATATCGGATCTTTTGCATATTGCAGAGGAGGTAAAGCGGGCAAACCTGGTTTCTCCTGCCATTATTGCAGTCGGAGACGTAGTTTCACTCCGGTATCAACTGGACTTTTTTGAAAAGCGTCCGTTGTTCGGATTGCGCTATCTGATTCCTAAAATTGGAGAAGCTTCTACCAGGCTGTGCAAATTATTGAAAAAGCAGGGAGCGGCTGTTGATGAAATTCAGGTGGGCATGATTGTAAATAAAAAGAATTGCTTTCTGGCGGACGAATTGAAGGATGTGGACTGGATGATTTTTACCAGTAAACATGGTGTGGCAGCATTTTTTGAGAATTTTTATGAGAGCGGGCTGGATATGCGGAATCTGGCAGGATGCAAAATAGCGGCGATTGGGAAAAAGACTGCGGAAGTTTTAAATCAGTATGGGATTCGTGCAGATTTGATTCCGCCGGAATTTCACAGTGATGCGCTGGCAGAAACGCTGGGCTCCTGTTTAACCGGAAAGGAACAGGTCTGGTATCTGAAAGCGGAGAATGCAGACGGCCATTTGGGGGCGGCTTTGGAAGGAATTTGTGAATTTAAGGAAATTGCGGTTTATGAAAACCGGGGAGTGGAGCCGGAATTGGATAAACTGCAGCCTTTGGATGCGTATGATGGCGTGATATTTACCTGTGCGTCTTCTGCGGAGAGGATGATACAGGTTTTCAAAGAAGGGTGGGAGAAAAAAACCAGAATCTATAGCATTGGGCCGAAGACAACGGCTTGCCTGAATGCGCATGGCATAAAACATGTAACAGAATCAAAACGGGCAGATTACGAAGGCATTGTGGAGACGATTGTAACGGTTTAGCCCGCAACTGCCCGTTGCATTTCACACCAGACGATACGAAATATTCGCCAAAACTGGCGTGGGTGTGAAATGTAACCGCAGACGATATAGCAGAAGCGCCAGGCAACTTTTTCGTTGCATAAATCCGGGCCATATGTTACGATGTAAGAGTAAAAATGCAAGGAAAAAACAGTTAAAACTGTAGACAGCAGTAAAAATCAGGGGGGTTAACTACATGAGTTGCAGATTTGAGATTAAAGATGACTTTTATCTGGATGGCAAGAAGATTAAGATTATTTCCGGCAGTATGCATTATTTCCGGATCGTTCCCGAATACTGGAGGGATCGCCTGGAGAAGTTAAAAGCGCTGGGATGTAACACAGTGGAGACATATATTCCGTGGAATCTTCATGAAAAAGAGAAGGGCGTATTTGATTTTTCCGGAATATTGGATGTAACAGGATTTGTAAAACTGGCTCAGGAGCTTGGACTGTGGGTGATTTTGCGTCCGGCGCCCTATATTTGCGCAGAATGGGAATTTGGAGGCATTCCATATTGGCTGCTTGCAGAAGAGGGGATGCATCTGCGCTGTATGTACGAGCCTTATTTAAAGCATGTGCGGGAGTATTACCAGAAGCTGTTTACCATAATTAAACCGCTTCAGATTACAGAAGGCGGTCCTGTGATTTTTATGCAGGCAGAAAATGAATACGGCGCATACGGAGATGACAGGCCCTATCTGGAATACTTAAAACAGCTGATGATTGACTGTGGCTGTACGGTGCCTCTGGTAACGGCAGATGATCTTCGTGGTGATTTCTTTGAAAGTGGTAAAATAGAAGGCGCGCTGCAGACTGGTAATTTTGGTTCCAATGCAAAGGAACGCTTTGCTATGATGCGCCAGAGGATAGGGGATAAGCCGCTGATGTGTATGGAGTTCTGGGTAGGCTGGTTTGACAGCTGGGGAGCTTCCTGCCATCAGACAGAAGAAATGGAGGAGCATTTAAAGAGCTTGGATGAGATTCTCTCAGAAGGGCATATCAATATTTATATGTTTATTGGAGGCACCAATTTTGGTTTTACCAACGGCGCGAATTACTATGATGAGCTGACGCCGGATGTGACGTCTTATGACTATGATGCGCTGCTGACCGAAGACGGACAGATTACACCCAAGTACAGGGAGTTTCAGAAAATTATTTCTAAATATGTGCAGATCCCGGAAGTGGAATTTACCACAAAAATTATACGGAAAGCATACGGCAAACTGAATGTAACGCGCAGTACCGGGCTGTTTTCCAATCTTAAGAATCTTTCCAAGCCGGTTGAGAGCCTGTTCCCGCTTTCTATGGAACGGCTGGGGCAGGGATATGGCTATACGCTCTATGAGAGCATACTGAAATATGAAGGCGATATTGATAAAATCAGGCTTTTTGGCGCCAATGACAGGGCGCATATTTATATGGATGAAAAACCGCTGCTGACACTTTATGACAGGGAACTTTTACAGGAGCATATGTTTGATCCGCTGCTGCCAAAAGGAGAAAAGCTGTCTATTCTTGTAGAAAATATGGGAAGAGTGAATTACGGACCGATGATGGAGAAGCAGAGAAAGGGAATTGATCACTGCGTATTTGTCAATGGGCATCAGCATTATTACTGGAAACAGTATTGCCTTCCTATGGAAGATTTGTCCGGGCTGGATTTTACAAAGCCGCTGGAAGAAGGGCTGCCTGGATTTTATGAATTTTCCTTTGAAGCAGACGAGCCTGGGGATACGTTTCTGGACTTTGCCGGATGGGGAAAAGGAATTGTATTTATCAATGGATTTCACCTTGGAAGATTCTGGGAGGTTGGCCCGCAGAAACGGCTCTACATACCGGGGCCATTGATTAAAACAGGAACCAATACCATACTGATATTTGAAACAGAAGGGAAAACCGCTGCTACCATAGAGCTTTGTGACGAGCCGGATTTAGGATAAGTAAACGACAGATACCATATGGAAGAAAGGCCTGTGACGGTTCCTTTACGGAATACGTACAGGTCTTTTGGTTTACGGGAGGATTTTGAAACATGGAGATGAAAAAACGATATCTGTCCGTTTTTCTGCTGCTGATACTGCTGGGCTGTCTGCTGTTTGGCGTTGGCGGCGCACAGATGAAAACGCAGAGAGAAAAAGCGATGGAGTATGTCCGTCTTTCCCTGTTCTGTGATGTGGACTTTTGGAGGCCTCCAAAGTGGGAGACAAAGAACGGCAGTATCACAGGAGAGATTTCAGATAAAACGGGTGTGATAGTTGACACAAATATACCGGCTCAGGATGCGGATAAACAGCTGAGCCTGCAGCTGATGTACGGAGAACTGCCGGATATGGTTTCGGTAGTGAATGATACACTGATCAGTCAGCTTGTGGATTCCGGAAAGGTGTGGGATCTGGAAGAATTTTTTAAAACATATCTGCCAGATTCTCATATTTTGAAGGATTTTCCGGAGGATATCAGGGAGAAACTGGTGGAACGTGACGGCGGATGGTATGCGTGGCCTTCGCATATAGATTCTGAGGATGCCAGAAAGCATTGGGTTCCCAGTGCAAAATGCTATGTGGATGAGGAAAAGTACCTGTGGAATACCGGGATTATCTGGAACCGGGAACTTTTAAACAAACTGGATATTTCTGCAGACGAATGCAAAACAAAAGCACAGCTGCTGGAAGCGTTTGCCAAAGCCAGGGAATGGAATCTGCAGCATGAGGAAACGATCCTCCCGTTATTGGTGGATGGAAAAGATTATCAGGATTTTACGCTGGAATTTTTGCGGGAAACATTTGGTATGCTGCCTATTGGAGAAGACGGTACCTATGTTTCACCCATTCTGCAGCCGGAAACAAAAGAAGCGATGCAGTTTTTAAATTTGTTGCTGCGGGAAGGATATGCCGCGCCGGAGCAGATGACCTGGCAGAATCGGAAGGTAAAAGAAACACTTGCCAGCGGGCAGGTACTATGTTTTATCGGGAATATCGTGAATACAGATATCAACGCATTGGAATGGGTTTCTTCCGGAGCGATTTATTCCGAATCCGGAAAATCTCCTGTCTGGGGAAAGCGGAATACGGCTACGACAGGATGGCTGAATACTTTTTTGTCAAAATCCTGTGAGCATCCTGTGGAACTGGCAGTCTGGCTGGATTATATGACAAGCGAGGAAGGGCTGCTGCTCTGGGACTGCGGGCTGGAAGGCGTGGACTATCTGAAGGATACTTTCGGCCTGGTAAAACGGTTTAACCAGGAGGAACATCCGGATAAAAATGAGACCAGCGTCTGGTGGCCTTTTGGGAATATGGCATGGCTTGTAAGTGTGCTGGCTCCTTATGAAGAGGGGAGTGCGGAGGAGGCGGCCAGCCAGATAAAGGTGGCTTACGCAAAGTCGCCGGAGATGGAGATTTATAATGCGGCTTTACTGGACGGCAGCTTAGAGGGAGAGGGGAAGGCGCTGGAAGAGAAGTTAAATACTTATATCCGAAGGGAAATTACAACGATCCTTCTGGCTGGCAGCCAGGAAGAATTTGAGGGCAGATATGCAGCGCTGCTGCAATATCTGGAACAAAATCATATCAAAGATTTGGACAGGCAAAAGGATCGGCTGTATCAGCAGAAATGCTTAGAGACAGGAGAGTCAATATGTCTGCAAAAATAAAGGGAACGACGTTTCAAAAACTGATATTGGTAGGGGGAGCTGTCTTTCTTGTGCTGCTTGGGGCATTTTTATTTACCGGAAATTATATCAGGGGAACGGCGGAGGAATCCATGCGCCAGGTGGAAGAGGGGATGATGGAGCAAATGGTAAAGAAGTTTGACAGTTATCATCATAACATGATACAGATCATATCCTCAATGGCTTATTCGCCTACGGTATATTCCTGCTTTTTTCAGGATTCCACAGAGCGGGTAACGTCAAATGAAGCTGTTTCCATGGTTTTTGCCAATACATTTCTTATGGACAGCAGTATTGCGGATATTTCTTTATATGATAAAGATATGGCAAGAATTGCAAGTGCGGGGAAAGAAACAGAAGAACTGGAGGAGTCGGATTTTTTACAGGAATGGAAAACACAGCTTGGCTATAGCGGATTGTTTGAGCTTCCGGTGACACAGGAACCCTGCTATACATTGTTTTTTCCTGTGTTTGAACTGGAGAGCAAAAATTTTGAAGAGTAGATTGGACTGTGTGTTGTTGTGGTGAAAACACAGGAGCTGATGGAAATTCTCAAAGATGCGCAGCTTTCCTCCGGGGAAGAACTCTATCTGATTGATCGGGACAGACGTATTCTGGCTTCTGCCCAGGGAGAGGAAGCAAAGCGGCTGGATCAGGAAGAAGGCGATGGAAGCGCCGTCAGCTGTCCGTATGTCAGGGAGCTTGCCATAGATGGCTGGACTCTGGTACTGAAAAGGCGGAATGCAGGTCTGTACAGGGAAATATCAAAGGAGATGGGGTTAATTGCCGCTGCTTATCTGCTGGCTGCAATCCTGGTACTGTTACTTCTTGTGATCTGCTACCGAAATCTGGTGCGTCCGATTCAGGAAATGGATGACTTTGTGGGAACGGTATCTTGGAACCCAAAACTGCGCATTGAAGTAAAGGATAAAAATGAAATCGGCAAGGTGGAGCAGGGGCTAAATCAGATGTTGGATAATATTGAGCGGAAAAATGCGCAGCTCCAGGAGATGAAGGAGTGGGCATATCAGACGGAACTGGCCAAAAAACAGCTTCAGATCCTGGTGTATCAGAACCAGATTCATCCGCATTTTCTCTATAATACGCTAGACTGCATCCGGGCAATGGCTGTTTTAAACGATCAGAAACCAATTGCTGCGATTACAATGGCATTGTCAAGGATGTTTCGGTTTGCTGTAAGGGAAGAGCATATTGTAGCCGTGGAAGAAGAGATTAGTTATGTCAGGGAATATGCCAAAATTATTGATTACCGTTTCAATGGTAAGATTAAGATTCAGATAGAAGCAGAGGAACAGGCGGCGGCCAGGCCAATGATTAAAATGATTCTTCAGCCGATTATAGAAAATGCAGTATTTCATGGATTGGAACGGAACGTGGGCGGCGGTGCCGTAACCGCTTCGGTTGCTATGGCGAGAGGGGACAGGCTGTGCCTGAAGGTAGAAGATAATGGATGCGGCATGTCAGAGGAAAAGCTTAAAGTTCTTCGGAACTCTCTGGCGGGCGGGCAGAAAGGACAGGGGATTGGACTGCCGAATGTCTACCAGCGTCTGAAACTATTCTATGGGGAGGACATGGACTTTTTTATAGACAGCAGGGAAAACGAGGGGACAAGTGTCAGAATTGAATTTGCAGATAATATAAAAGACAGGAGGGATTTTTGATGTATCGGGTTTTTCTGGCGGATGATGAAGCCTGGGAAAGAAAAGCGATGAAAAAAATCATTCAGGAGATGGAACTTCCGCTTTTGGTCGACGGGGAAGCTGAGGATGGAATAGAGGCCTGGAACAGGCTGAGAGAAAAAATCCGGATATTCTGCTGGCAGATATCCGTATGCCGGGTCTGACCGGCCTGGAGCTTGTGCAGCAGATGCGCGGGGAGGGAATGGATACAAAGGTTATTTTTATCAGTGGTTATGCAGAATTTGACTATGCAAGAAAGGCGTTGAAAATGGGGGCGTCGGATTATCTGTTAAAGCCTGTGGAGGAAGAAGATTTAAAAGATATTTTAGAAGAGCTGATTCTGGAGCTGGATGGAACGAAAGCTTATGGGGAAGTGGAGAATGTTTCTTTTGGTATTGAGGAAATTCTTTTGGAGATTCAGAAGGATTGCTGTGAAGATATTACTTTAAAAGGGCTTGCAGAAAAATATTATATCAGCGACAGCAGACTTAGTGTATTGCTAAAAGAACGGCTTGGCATGTCTTTTCCCAATTATCTTGCGTCTATCCGTATCAAAAAGGCGCAGGAGCTGATGAAAGATGAACGGCTTTCTCTGGAAGCGATTGCAAAAATGGTAGGATTTAAGGATTATTTTTATTTCAGCAAAGTGTTTAAAAAAACAGAAGGAATATCCCCGGGCAGATTCCGCAAAAAAATAAAATAATTTACCAGGAATACAAAATTATTTCCATGTAAACAGGATCGGAATTTTTATATAATATGAAATATATGTTTGGGTAACAGTTCAGATACCTTCACTGTTACGGCATCCAGCCCATGAAAAGTCGCCTCCGGCGAGGGGCTGGATGCTTCCAGGCTCTATGTTTTGGTACGGCCAGCGCAGTAAATGCGCAGGCCTGCCTGAACTGTTACCTGTTTGGCATCTGTTCAGGCTGCAGATATCTGGGCAGATGCTGCTTGTGGATAATTGGAAGAAGCCGGACAGGATTTTCCCAATTATCAAATAATTCGGTAAAGGAGAAGAGATAATGGGAGTAATAAAACGCAGATGTCAAAAGGGCATCAAAAAGGTCTTCTGTGCCCTGTTGGCCGCGGGTTTGCTTGTGACTGGAGCGGACAGTTACGCGGGAAATCTTCCGGCAGCGGATGCGGCGACACAGACGCAGAAGCAGGGACGGGAGGTTTTGAACTTTAATACGGACTGGCTGTACAGCAGTGCGGATTATGAAAATGGAGCAGCAGTTATATTGGATGATTCTGGTTTTGAGCAGGTGTCAGTACCTCATGCGAATACGGTTTTAGAGACGCATAAGGGGAGCAACTTTCCCAATGAAATCGCCTCATACCGTTTTCGTTCCTGGTACCGCAGGCATTTTACACTGCCGTCTTCTTATGCGGGAAAGCATATAACGGTAGATTTTGAAGGCGTGGCTACGGTTGCGGATGTTTATTTGAATGGGGCGCTTTTGGAAAGCCATAAGGGCGCTTATACAGGATTTTCTGTGGATATCACAGATGCTGTTTATACAGATGGAAGAGAGAATATTCTGGCAGTCCGGGTAAATTCGGAAAGGCAGCCGCAGATTCCGCCGGAGGGAGGAAATGTAGACTACTGCCTGTTTGGCGGTATTGTACGCGACGTGACAATGACGATTACCGATCCTGTCCATGTGGAGCGTGTATTTGTCACAACGCCAGAGCTGACAAAAGAAAAAGGCATGGTAAAAAACAGTGTCGATATGTTGAACAGCTCTGCTCAGACAAAATCCGTTACTATAAAAACATCTGTGCTTGACGCAGAAGGGGTTGAAGTTATCTCCGCTTCCACACAGGCCAAGATTCCGGCAGGCACAATGTCAAATGTGGAAATGACGACAGCTGAGATTTCCAATCCGCATCTATGGAATCTGGACGATCCTTATTTGTATACGGCTGTTACAACAGTATACGATGGCAATACGGAAGTGGATACCTGTCACACCAGGTTTGGAATGCGTTTTTTTGAATTTAAGACAGGGCCGGAGGACGGCAGATTTTATCTAAATGGGGAACCGATTACGATTGCCGGTATCAACCGCCACGAGCAGTGGCCGTGGATTGGCCGCGCTGTACCGGATAAGCTGCAGGTGCAGGATGCGGATTTGATTAAGGCAAATGGCATCAATGCGGTGCGGTGTTCACATTATCCGCAGGACATTTCATTTTTGGATCGCTGCGATGAGATTGGGCTTTTGGTATTTGAGGAGCCGCCGGGATGGCAGCATGTTGGCGATGAGGCATGGAAGAATGAATTTAAGTACAATCTGGAAGAGCTGATTTTGCGTGACAGGAATCATCCTTCGATTATCAGCTGGGGCGCAAGGCCAAATGAATCCAGATCCGGCGGAAATCTTAAATTTAATCAGGAATGTGATGCGATTTCAAAGGCGCTTGATCCTACCAGGAGGTGAATTATACAAATACAGAGCATGTATTTTACAGTGGTTTGTATGATATTTTCCGCCATGAGAAACCGGTGGCATACTTATATCGTTCTCAGGCAGATGCGGATAAGTCAGAGCCGCTTGTCTATATCTCCAATCGCTGGACAGCAGATACATCAAGTACAGTTTATGTTATGAGCAACTGTGATGAAGTGGAGCTGTTTGTAAACGGCAAGAGCAAAGGAAAAATGAAACCGAATAAATATACAAATCTTCCTCACCCGATTTATGAATTTACCGGAATATCTTATGAAGCAGGGGAGTTAAAAGCCGTTGGATATATAGACGGCGCGCAGGCAGAGGAGTGTGTCCGCAAGACGCCTGGCGAGGCTGTTAAGCTGATGGCAAAAGCGGATTACAGTACTTTGACAGCAGATGGAACAGATATGACCAGCGTTTCTGTTCTCGCAGTGGATGCAGAAGGAAACCAGGTGCCATTTGCGAAGAATCAGATTCAGGTTGCCCAGACAGATGGTGTGGAAGCGACGTTGATTTCAGAGAGAAATGCAGAACTTGAAGCAGGCAGAATCGCTTTTCTGGTACAGTCTGTCCGGGATTCCGTTGGTACGGCTCAGTTTACGGTTACATCCGATGGGTTAGAGCCTGCAGTTGTGGAGATTGATATCGATGCGTTTTCTGCAGACAATCTGGTTCCGGTTCCGGCAACTTCATCAGCCGGACAGCTGCAGCCAGCGTTTACAAGTTCTTCTTATAGCATAAACGATAACAGAAGAGGAACGGGTCTTTATGAAATTGATTATCAGGGGAATGGCTGGATTTATGGCAAGGAAAATTCCACATACCAGAATGATAACCATTATTCCAACACAGCCGGGGATACCTGCCGCATCCGGTTTAAGGGAACCCGCCTGAAATATTTTGGCGCAAAGGCTTCTAATCATGGGATAGCCGCTTTTTCCCTGGACGGCGGCAGCGAGACTATGGTAGACTGTTACGCGGCAAGCAGAAACGCAACGGAACTTCTGTTTGATACAGGAGATTTGGAGTATGGAGAGCATATTCTGACTGTCCGTGTAACAGGGGAGAAGAACAATAGTTCTGGCGATTATTATCTAATTGCCATCTCTACCCGATCTGTATTCAGA
>CAJUPF010000078.1 GCA_910588565.1 uncultured Lachnospiraceae bacterium | reverse complement strand
CAATCGTTATGTCTGCAATTTCCCTGGCAAGCTGCGCGCCGTCACTTATGGCGATTCCTACATCAGCGGCTGAAAGCGCCGGTGAATCATTCAGGCCGTCTCCAACCATAACGACTTTTCTGCCCGCTGCTTTTTCCTGTTCTACAAATGCCGCTTTATCTTCCGGCAGAACTTCAGAATAATATTCATCCACACCGACTTTTGACGCAATGGAACAGGCTGTCCGTTCGCTGTCCCCTGTCATCATTACAATTTTTTGAAATCCGGCTTTCCGTAATGCGGCAACTACCGTAGCTGCCTCGTCCCGCAACGGATCTTCAATGCAAATCACTGCCGCTAACCTTCCTTCTATGGCCAGATAAAGATGGGAATATTCTGCCGGAAGGTCATCAAATTTCTCCTGCATTCCCTCCGGTATCGTGCATCCTTCGTCTTCAAAGACAAAATGATAGCTTCCTATAATCACTTTTCTGCCATCCACCGTGGAAGAAATACCATGAGCTACAATATATTCTACTTTAGAATGACGTTCCTCATGGGTGATTCCCTGTTCCTGCGCAGCAAGAACGACTGCTTTTGCCATAGAATGCGGGAAATGCTCTTCCAGGCAGGCTGCAATGCCAAGCAGCTCATCTTTGTCTGCCGAAATAAAGGGAACCACTTCTACAACGGCTGGCTGCGCTTTTGTCAGGGTTCCTGTTTTATCAAAAATAATTGTATCCGCTTCCGCAGCTTTTTCCAGAAATTTCCCGCCTTTTACGGTAATCCGGTGCGTGCCTGCTTCCCGGATGGCAGATAATACGGCAATGGGCATAGCAAGCTTCAATGCGCAGGAAAAATCAACCATCAGTACAGATAACGCCTTTGTGGCATTGCCTGTCAGAAGATATACAGCTGCCGTTCCCAACAGCGTATACGGCACCAGCTTATCCGCCAGATGCGCGGCTTTTCCTTCCATTGAGGATTTTAACCGTTCCGATTCTTCAATCATACGGACAATTTTTTCATATTTACTCGAACCGGAGGTTTCCTTTACCAGAACGACCAGTTCTCCCGCTTCCAGTACCGTACCGGCATATACATAGCCTCCGGCTTCCTTTGCAACCGGCAGCGCTTCCCCTGTCATAGAAGCCTGGCTGACTTCTCCGCTTCCTTCTGTAACTACTCCATCAAAAGGAATTACACTTCCCATACGGATCACAATAGAATCTCCCGGCTTAACCTGATCCGTATCTGCTAAGACTTCTTTTCCATCTGCCAAAAGCCATACTCTGCTGATGTTCAGCGCCATACTTCTCGCCAGATCATCCACAGATTTTTTGTGTGTCCATTCCTCTAATATTTCTCCTATGCCAAGTAAAAACATTACAGAACCCGCCGTTTTTTTGTCTCCACGAAGCAGCGATACCGTAATCGCAGTTCCATCTAAGACCGAAACGTCAATTTTTCTTTTTGCCAGTGTACCTATCCCATTCCGGATGTATTTCAGCGCCTGAAATGTTATGATTACATTTCTGATCGGCATTGGCAGAAATAATTTACTTCCTATGCGCAATACGATCTTTTGGACAATTTTATCCCAATACTCCCGGTTTACTTCCCTGCCGGAATTTTGCCAGATGTGCTCTGGGACGGATACTTTTTCAAAGGAAAATTTCTGTAAAAGCCGAATCACATCTTCTCTGTTTTTGGTATAGCAAAGAACTGCATCCTGGTTTCTTTCATATATCTTTGCCGATGTAATAAAATCCTGGCTTATCAGATAATACTGAAGAATATCCGCGTCTTTTGGCGACATCTGCCTGCGGATAATATGTATTCGTATGCGGCCTTTGATTTCATGTACAATTTTAAATTTCATCTGCACCTTATCCTTCCATTCAAACATGTGTACTCCGTGTGCATTTCCTAAATGGGTTGTTTTATCAGAAAAAACACCTGCCGTATCCCGCAGGTGTTCTGAACTTATACATGTTGCTCCGCCGCAGATTCTGTATCTGCGTCTGCTGTTTCCATAAAATCGCTTTCATCCTGGAACACAGCATCCTCTTCACTTTCATCCTCAAATTCCATTTCTTCTGCCGCCCGTTCTTCGTTGATCTGTTTGGCTTCCGCATAGATGTCTTCAGCGTTTTCCTGAATGTTTGTAACTGTTTTCATAATACTTTCTTTTGCCCGAAGCGCTGCAGCCGTACCATGGGTATATACCTTTCTGGCATCTCTGCTGGATAACAGTTTCACTCCCGCTGTTCCTAGCAGAACTCCCGCGGCAAAAATTCCTGTCGTTTTGGCATCAATCTTCTTGAACATATCCATCATTGTTCTGTTTCCTCCTGTTCTACTTATGCTCGTAGCCTGTACAAATTGCAAGAATCATGCAAATAACTGCAGCCCACGCCCAAAATTTGTGATGTTTCATGCAGATTCCTCCTGAATAATACTCTGATTTGAAGTGCGACAACCTTAGTATACAGTGAAATACACGCAATTTCCATGAAAATTCCCTTACTGAAAAATTTTCTCAATTATGCGCAAAAACGCGTGCCTGAAAACGTATAATCAGACACGCGTTTACTCTTAGTTATTTATATTCAGATAAGGCTCCAGCGTAATGCCGGTAACCTGCTGTTGATCCAGATATCCGCAGGCCTTCAGCCCCTCTGAGATAACAACAAACCAACGCTGTGCGGTAAGCTGGCAGACCGTGTGATCATCCAGTTCAATCACACAGGCAATTTCGCTGCCATGTTCTATGCAGCAGGATACCTTATACATGTTTTTCCTGCTGATTGCCCCGATTTCTTCCAATAAATTAATCATCCGGTATACGGTAGCCGCGCCGATACCGGCGTCTTCTTTTCTGGCCTTATAATAGATTTCTTTGCAGCTGGCACATTCCTCCTGCAAAATCACATCCAAAAGCATCTGCCTCTGCTTTGTAATCCGGCAGCCATGCTCCCGTAACAGTTGAAGGATTTGTTCTTTCTGTGACCCCTTCTCTTTTTTCTTCTGGTAAATTATCTCTGCCACCCTGTTTCCTCCCTGTACACAGCAATGGCAGGATAATTGCTGTCAAACCATAATTTTGCCTGCCATATCTTTCCCTATCGCAACTCTGGCATCTTTCACCTTCACAATCAGATTTCCACCGGTATCTGACAGGACTGTTACCGATGCACCGGTTACAAAACCGAGATTTTCGAGAAAACGTCTTGCATCTTCTGTTCCCCCGATCTTTTTAATGGTATAGGATTCTCCGGCATTCATTATGGTTAGTGGTATCATCTTGTCTCTTCTTTCTCTACTGTAATGAAATTTATTCGTACACTCTTCTTTTTGGTTAGTATATACTAACAATTGTCAGTTGTCAATTATCTTATTGAGAAACTTTATCAGTAAGCAATTCCAGTTACTGTTCAATTCCGCATAAATCTTTCACTACCTCCCCTGCAATAATAAGCCCTGCGACAGACGGTACAAACGCCGCACTCCCCGGCGCTTCTTTCCCATGTTCTGCGTTATCCGCCAAAGGTTTCCAAGGCTTTTCTTCGGAATACACAACCTTCAGCTTTTGTATGCCCCGTTTTTTTAATTCCCGCCGCATAACCCTTGCCAAAGGACAGACCTTTGTCTGATAAATATCCGCCACCTGAAACCGGCTTCCATCCAGTTTATTCCCAGCTCCCATACTGCTGATCACAGGAACCCCCAGCTCCTGTGCTTTTACGGCAAGCGCAATTTTAGCAGTAACCGTATCTACCGCATCCACAATATAATCATACTCTGCAAATGGAAAATCCTCTGCATGTTCCGGCAGAAAAAAACAGTTGTGAACCGTTACCTTTGCTTCTGGATTAATCGCAAGCATCCTCTCTTTCATTACCTCTGTCTTATACCGTCCTAACGTCGTTCTGGTAGCAATAATCTGGCGGTTTAAATTCGTCAGGCAGACCGTATCATTATCAACCAGCTCAAATGCCCCTACTCCACTGCGCACAAGCGCTTCACACACATATCCGCCTACGCCCCCGATGCCAAACACAGCCACTTTTGCACCCGCCAGACGCTCCATCGCTTCTGTTCCAAGCAGCAGTTCTGTCCTTGAAAACTGTTCCAACATACTCATTCCTCCTCTGTCCCTGCATCCTCCTGAAATTTCTCTTTGCCCATTTTTATCATCTCATATATTTCTTATCAAACCACGCGATCTTCCAGCTGCCATACACCAAACTCTCAATCTCCGTCCGACAACCGATATACGATATTCCCATTGATAATCGTATACAATGTTTTCGTAAAAATCTCCATGGGATTGCCGCTGAATATAGCAAGATCCGCATCTTTTCCCGGCTCTATAGAACCAATACGATCCGATACGCCACAGATTTCGGCTGCATGTATGGTAATTGCCTTTAACCCTTCCGACATAGGAAGCCCCTGTCGGACACACAAACCCGCGTAAATAGGAAGATAACGGATTAACGTCACCGGATGATCCGACATAACGGCAATTTTTACCCCTGCCTGATGCAGTATACCCGCTGTCTTAAAACTCATATTCTTCACTTCAATCTTGCTGCGGGCAGTCAGCCCAGGCCCTGTAATAACAGGATAACCGGAAGCTTTAATTTCATCTGCAATCAAATGCCCCTCCGTACAGTGATCCAGCGTCATATCCAGATGAAACTCTTTTGCAATCCGGATTGCCGTTAAAATATCATCTGCACGATGTACATGCGCTTTCAGTGGAATTTTACCTTCCAGCACTGGAATCCAGCATTCCTTCCGAAACTCTATTGGTACACACTGCCCCCGTTTCTTCTGCTCCCAATATTCCTTTGCCTCATACAACTCTTCCCGAAGCAGCGCCGCAATTGCCATACGGCTGCATGGCATTCTGCCTTTGTCCCCATAATTTACCTTAGGATTTTCCCCAAATGCAATTTTCATAGCAGCCGGTGCCTTCAAAATCATGCGATCCATCACTCTGCCCTGCACCTTCATCACGACAGACTGACCGCCTGCGATATTCGCGCTACCCGGCCCCGTCATCACAGAAGTAATCCCTGCCATAATTGCATCATGAAAAGCGCTGTCCATAGGATTCACCGCATCCAGCCCACGAAGATATGGCGTCAAAGGAGACGCCGCCTCATTGCAGTCATCCCCAATACTCCCCCATTTTTCTTCAGAAATCCCAACATGGCAATGCGCATCAATCAACCCCGGAAACACCCACGCCCCCCTGACATCCAAAACATCCCCCTCACTGCCGTCTCCCCCAGAGGCCTCCCCCTTATACGCATCCATCGTCCCCACTGCTTTTATTTTATCCCCTTCTAATGTAACAAACCCCTGTTCAAAAATACCCGTCCCATCTTCACCAGACACCGCATCCTCCCTTTTACCAAACGTAAAAATTCGTCCATTTATAATATGCATATCAATCCCTCCTGAATAAAGCGATGCTCTATCCTAACTATAATTCCATCAAATGGAAAATGATATACATTTGCTTTCCTGGAATACCAATCAAACCAAAAGCTTCCGGCCTCTCCCTGACGGACGCTTAGCCCATAATGTACACTTAGCCACTCCCTAATGAACGTTTACCCACCCCCCTGACAACCCATAAAAAATAAAAAAACCATAAACCCCTTTACAACCTCCCCCTTCTATGCTAAATTATCCCCAAGGCCGATTTGTCGTGACATTCTTACCAAATCGAAATCGAAATGGAGGAATTCTATGTCACACAATCCCAAAATCTTAAAAACAGCCGCAGCTGTTATCTGCATGATTTCCATGCTTTTATTTTCCACAAATGGCACAATGCCTGTATACGCCTCGAATGATTATGCCTTTGTAGTACTTACAAAATACGCAAAAACAATGAACATCGGAGACGAATATCATCTGATCGCAGTTACTTCAAACGGGAAAAAGCCCAGCTTTTCATCCAGCAGTTCCGCTATCGCCTCGGTCAATACCTATGGCAAAATCACAGCAAAAAAAGCCGGAACCGCCACAATTACAGCCAAAATCAAAAACGGCGAAGCCAGCTGTAAAATCACGGTGAAAAAGACAACCATTGAACTGAGTGAAAAAAGCATTTCTTTAGAACCCGGCTATAGCAAACAGCTAAAAGCCAGCGCCTCAACCGGACATCCGGTCAAGTTCAAATCCAGCAAATCCAGTATCGCTTCCGTAGACGAAGACGGCATGATTCTGGCCAAAAAACCCGGAACCGCCACAATTACCGTCACCTGCGACAAATCTTCTGTAAGCTGCAAGGTCACAGTAAAGCGGCCCACAGTCAGGCTGAAACGGACATCCCTTTCTCTTTACCGGAAGGAATCGGCAAAACTTACCGTAACTTCCACATCCAAAAACGCCCCGAAATGGAAAACCAGTAAAAAAAGCGTTGCAACCGTAGACAGTACCGGAACGGTAACCGCAGTCAAAAACGGAACGGCGGTTATTACCGTTACCATTGACGGCGTAAGCAAAACCTGTCAGGTTACCGTCAGAAAACCAAAAATCAAATTTTCCAAAGAGAGCGTGACTCTTGCGGCAGGGGAAACCTTCCAGGCGAAAGCCACTGTCTCTTCCGGAAATGCGCCGGAATATTCCAGCTCAAATACAACGATCGCCACGGTAAACCAGAACGGAAACATCTGCGCGAAAGCTCCCGGGAAAGCCTATATTTATGCCAAAGAAGACGGCGCCAAAGAGCGGATGACCGTTATCGTCACTGCAGAGTAAGGCGCGCTTTGCAGCGTGTAACCAAAAATATATCCGCAGGCAAATCGCCGGATCTGGCGTTTTTGCCTGCGGACCGTAACATCTATCGGTAAGAGCCATGGCAAATCGGTCTTTTAATCCTCATTTCCCTGTTCTAAAGTTCCTTCCCTGTATGCGTGTAATAACAGTTTTAATCCTTCGATATCTTCTAAAATTTTCTTTCCATTATCCGTATGTTTTACCATCAGACGTCTGTTTGCAGTTTCCACAAATTCGCTGTCCGATTCAATATCTTTATTTTCCTGCAAAGCGGCATAAACGCTTTCAAACGGCTGATGCGATTTGATCCGCATTCCATGGGAATTGGAAATCAGCGTATAGCCCGCAATACCAGTTGTCTTATGATAACTGCGGCAAAAACCGCCGTCGATAACAATCAGCTTTCCATTTGACCGCACCGGACGCTCGCCTTTTGCGGTACGCACCGGCGTATGCCCGTTAATAATATGCGATTCCGGCGAATACAGGCCAAATTCCCGCAAAATCATATTACATGTTTTCTCTGTCATATAAAATTTATAATAGGGATCTGACTCTTCCTTCCATACGGATTCATCTGCGATATATGTCCGCTCAAAAGACTTGATATTCCTGCCGCAAAGAGGCGACTTTCTGCCAGACCATAAATACCACATAAAATCCAGATCACTTTCACGGCCTGAAATATATGCCCGTCTGCTTGTTTTATCTGCATAATTCAGGTATTCTTTTCCTTTATACATTTTGCCGTCAATACAGATGCCCTCGAAGTTGCCTTCCGAATCCAGAGGGACACATCCGTGATACAGCAAGTTGCCATTACAGATTTTATACATGCTTCCTTTATTGTACAGAAAACGGATATGCTCATTAAGGCGGCTGCTGTTTATAAAAGCCATGCACAATTCTTCTATGATTTCTTCTTCCTCTTCTGATAAGCGGTAGGCATCATTTGGGTCAACAGTCGGGAAATTCTGTTCTTTCAGCTCATAACTTGTCCCGTCTAATTCTATTGTGCCGTGTTCCCAGTCAATCCGGTGCAGCAGCCTGCGGTCGTCCATCTCATATTCCGGATGACGCCCGATCACCTGCCCCTCCAGCTTAAACATCATCACAGAAATTTCTTTTAACGCCGCTTCCATTGGCTCCATTCCCGGATAAAGCTTTTCTGCAAACAGCGTCAGTTTGCGCAGGCTGATCCCGTAGCTATTTTCCAGGATTTCCGTATTATCGTATTTCAGATTGTTGCGCACAGCGTTTGCAATACATGCTTTACTGCCTGCCGCCGCTCCCATCCACAGAATATCATGATTTCCCCATTCAATATCCAAAGAATAATGTTTTATCAAAAGATCCAGAATCTGATCCGCACAGGCGCCCCTGTCAAAAATATCCCCTACAATATGCAGCCGGTCAACCGCCAGACGCTTAATCAGTCCGGCCAACGCCTCAATAAATTCATCCGCATTGTGAATCTCTATAATGGTATCTAAAATCTTGCGGTGATAGAAAACCTGGTTATCATCCTCATCCTTTTGTACATGCAAAAGCTCATCAATGATATAGGCGTATTCTTTCGGCATTGCCTTGCGCACTTTGGATCTGGTGTACTTGGAGGAAAGCATTTTCGCAATTTCAATCAGTTCCCCTAAAACCAACTGATACCATTCATTTAGATTGCAGACTTCTTTTTTGATAAGTTCCAGTTTCTCCCTTGGATAATAAATCAACGTGCAGATCTGTTCCCGTTCCGCATCGGAAAGCGTATCTTCAAACAGAAGATCCACCTTCTCCCGGATAACGCCGGAACAGTTATTTAAAATATGGTAAAACGCCTCATATTCTCCATGGAGATCACTCATAAAATGTTCCGTGCCTTTGGGAAGGTTTAGAATCGCATTTAAATTAATAATTTCCCGGCTGACCTTCTGGATGGTAGGGTATTTTTCTGCAAGAAGCAGCAAATATTTATTCTGATCTATTTTCATGACGGTTCCTCCTGTCGCATAGAATAGGCCTTCGGTTTCTTTTTTCTCAGTTTATCACAGCACATACATTTTTTCAATGAGGCATAAGTATTTCACGAAGAACCGCAATTCCTTCTTTCATATCCTTTTCACACAATGCCCCATAGCCTAACAGAAGCGTGGGCTTTCCTTCCAGGAAATCCCTGGTGCCTGGAACCATATACTCTTCCAGGGCATATACCCTGACTCCTCGTTTTCCGGCCTCCTTTACAATCCATTCCGCACGCATTTGTGTATTCAGTTCTGCCAGCAAATGCATTCCCGCATAATCTCCATAAACCATATGCACCCACGGCTCCTGCCGCAGCAAGGAAAGAAATAAATCATGCTTCCCTTTATAAACCCTGCGCATCTTATTCAGATACCGTTCAAAATACCCCTGATTTAAAAAAGACGCCAGTAACCTCTGCTGCTCTTTGGGAACCGTAGACGCATAAAATCCGCAATTTGCCTGATATGCGAAAAGCAAAGGCTCCGGCAGCACCATATAACTGACACGCACAGCCGGACTGATACTTTTGGAAAACGTTCCCATATAAATAACGGTTTCATTGGCATCGTTGCCCTGCAGGGACGGAATCGGTTTCCCCCTGTAGCGAAACTCACTGTCATGGTCATCTTCAATCAGATAGCGGCCCGGTTTTTCCACGGCCCATCGCAGAAGCTCTAACCTGCGTTTCATGGGCATTACGGTCCCCATTGGAAACTGATGGGAAGGCATTACATAGACAATGTCCGGCTTGAGCCGGCGGACATCCTCCATTCGGATGCCGCTTTTATCCCTGGAAAGCAAAAGCATTGTATCATTCATATGAAGCAGCGTCTGATATGCCTTTAGATAAGTGGGATTTTCAATCGCCACTTTTTTCGGGCTGCCCAGGATCTGTGACAGCAGAATCAGAAGATATTCATTTCCGGCGCCAATTACAATCTGCTCCGGCAGACAGTTTACGCCCCTGGCATGATACAGATATCGGCAGACCGCTTCCCGCAGTTCCCACTCTCCCGCCGCTTCCCCCGCAGTAAACAGCGTTGTATCATCCGCTGCCAGAAGATCCTTTGAAATCTTTCTCCATGCGCCAAACGGAAAATAGGCAAATTCATTTTCATCCGGTGAAAACACAATCCGGTAAGGAGTTTTTTGTTTTTGGGGCAGAAAGGGACGCCCGGAGGGGAATTTGGTTCCGGATAAATACAGCTCTGAGATATCGCTGGCATAATATCCCCTGCATGGTTCTGATTCAATATATCCTTCGGACAGCAGCTGTTCATAAGCCAGTTCTACGGTACTTCTGGATACCTGCAGATGACTGGCTAAAAAGCGAGTAGACGGTAATTTTTCCCCACAGGAAATCTTACCGTCTGCGATGTGTATCCGTATATAGTCGTAAATCTGCTCATACAGTGGTTTCCCTGAATCACTGTCCAAAGGGATCAACAATTCGAGCATATTCTCTGCCTTCTTCCCAAAATTACTTTTTTGCCGCGTTTGCAACACTTTTCTTAATATCTGCAATTATGATCTCTTTTAAATCCAAAGCCTTATCTTTAATTCTGCGCCCCACAGTCCTAGAAGAAAGAATATGGCTGATGCATCTTGACGCATAGGAATAATCTTTGAAATAATAGCCAAGCGCAGCCAGAAGATAATCCATCGTATACGTATCCATCCCGCACATCGGAAAATCTTCGTTTACAATCGCATGTTGAAATCCATCATATGCTTCTTTGTAAAATCTCTCCCAGAGCTTTTTATATTCCGCTTTTAATGCCGCGTCTTTCCCGGATTCACCCTGTTCCATCTCCCGGTACAGCCAGGCAAGCTTTAAGCAGGTATACGCCTTTTCGCTTGTCCTGGCACGTTTTACAATAGAACTGTACAGAGCCAGTTTATAACGGGTAACGGTCTCCTCATAGGTGTAAACATCCGGCAGATCATCGCTGGCATACCGGAAATTGGCACAGACATTGTCTTTTACCAATTGAATCTGCCCGCGTGTCAGATGATCAAAATAACGCCCCATCGCTGCATAGCCGCAGTAAGGACAGGCAAATACATCGTATTTTAGAGCATCAATCCCCTCAAAACGGGGACGGAGATCAAAATCCGGCTGCATTCGCTTTAATTTGGTGCCTTTGACCATTCGGACATAGATTTCCCTGTCACAAATCGTACAGTTGATCTTTTTAGTAAACAGATAATCCACCTCTGTAAGAACTTTTTTTTCTTCCTTCGTTTCCTGTTTTTTTACGGAGCCTGCCTTACGCTTCTCATCCGCATAAATCTCCATGTCATCCTGTTCTGCGTAGATTCCAAACTGTTCAAGCCCTGATAATAAATCCATTGCTATTATCCTCCATTTTCTACAAACAGCTAACTATTCCAATGTTTGAAAAGATACGTATTCAGGCATTTTTTTATACGTGATCCGGCAGCCGAAAGGAACTCTTCAGGGAAACAATGCGGTTAAATACCAGTTTCTCTTTTGTCGTATCCTTTGCGTCCACACAGAAATATCCCTGTCTTACAAACTGAAAGCTGTCATAGGGCTTTGGGTCTGCCGCATAGGGCTCTACAAAGCAGTTTTCCAGTATTTTCATGGAATTCGGGTTTAAATTCAGGCTTCCGTCTTCATTGTAAACGCCCAGCTCTTCATTGACGATATTTTCATACAGACGGGCTTCTGCACGTCTGGCAAAAGGAACCGGCACCCAGTGGATGGTTCCTTTTACTTTTCGGCCATCCGGGCTGTTGCCGCCTTTGCTGGCCGGATCGTACGTACAGTGGATCTCTGTTACTTTGCCTGTCTCATCTTTGATAAAGCTGTTGCAGGTTACAAAATATGCCTGCATCAGACGTACTTCATTTCCCGGAAACATACGGAAATATTTCCTCGGGGGATGTTCCATAAAGTCTTCTCTGTCAATATAAATCTCGCGGCAGAATGGTATGGTATGCGTCCCAAGTTCCGGGTTTTCCATATTATTGACAACGGTCAGTTCTTCGTACTGATCTTCGGGATAGTTGTCAATAATTACCTTAATCGGATCTAAAACGGCCATAATACGGGCTTTTTTCAGCTTCAAATCTTCGCGGATGCAGTATTCCAGCATTGCATAATCCACAGAGCTGTTGCTCTTAGAAACCCCGCAGAGTTCTATAAATTTCTGAATGGATTCCGGTGTAAATCCTCTTCTGCGCAGCGCTGCAATGGATACCAGACGGGGATCGTCCCATCCGTCCACAATGCCCTCTTCCACAAGACGTTTGATATAGCGTTTTCCGGTTACCACGTTGGTCAGGTATAATTTGGCAAATTCTATCTGTTTCGGCGGATTCTCATATTCCAGTTCCTGTACGACCCAGTCGTAGAGCGGCCTGTGATCCTCAAATTCCAGCGTGCAGATGGAATGGGTAATTCCCTCTACCGCATCTTCTATGGGATGCGCAAAATCATACATCGGATAGATGCACCACTGATCCCCGGTATTGTGATGGGACATATGCGCCACGCGGTAAATAACCGGGTCCCGCATATTGATATTTGGAGAAGCCATGTCGATTCTTGCGCGGAGGACTTTTTCACCGTCTTTGTATCTGCCCGCTTTCATTTCTTCAAAAAGCCGCAGATTTTCTTCGATGCTTCTGCCTGCGGAAGGGTCTTCTTTGCCAGGCTCTTTCAGCGTTCCGCGGTATTCGCGGATCTGCTCTGCACTTAAATCGGAGACATATGCCTTACCTTTTCGGATCAGCTTTACTGCCGCTTCATACATATGCTCAAAATAATCGGATGCAAAAAACAGACGGTCTTCCCAGTCTGCACCCAGCCACTGGACGTCTGCTTTGATCGATTCTACAAATTCCACTCTTTCTTTGGTCGGGTTCGTATCATCAAAGCGGAGGTTGAATTTGCCGCCGTATTCCTTTGCCAGGCCCGCATTTAAAAGTATGGACTTCGCATGTCCAATATGCAGATAGCCATTGGGCTCCGGCGGGAACCTGGTGCATACGGCCTGGCAATGGCCTTCTGAAATGTCTTTGTCAATGATCTGCTCTATAAAATTTCTGGATTCTGTTTCGCGCTCCATTGTGGTTATCCTCTCCTTGGTTGTTTTTCTTCTGGGATTTGTGCTGGGCGATGCCCGATGTGGAAATCGGGAACCCATGTTGTCTTATTATACATAGAAATGAGGTGGAAGACAAGTGCTTTTTCGTGTCATCTGCAATTCGTCGTAACAGTTCGTTACTATTCACGGCGCCCTGCACCCCGCTGCAGGGCATCGGCCAATAAAGCAGTGGTTTCAAGCATCCAGCCCCTCGCCGAAGGCGACTTGGA
>CAJUPF010000077.1 GCA_910588565.1 uncultured Lachnospiraceae bacterium | reverse complement strand
TTTTGGCTTTCTGATGTACATAACTTACAACGTCTGCATCGTCTACTACAGGTTTTGTATTCGGCATAGCAAGAATCGTTGTAAAACCGCCTCTTGCAGCTGCCTTTGCCCCAGTAGCCACTGTCTCTTTTTCCTCAAAACCAGGATCTCGCAAATGTACATGAAGATCAATAAATCCCGGCATTACAAAACATCCCTTTGCATCAATTGTCTGATCCGCTTCTTCTTCGATATTCTTCTCTACCTTTAAAATTCTGCCGTCCTCCACTAAAAGATCGGACACCGCATCCATTTTAGAAGCAGGGTCAATGACTCTGCCGTTTTGAATTAATAATTTCATATGTGGACCACCTCTCTGTTTCTGCTCCGTATTTGTATACTGCCACATCTTTTGTAGTATGAAAGTTTATCCTGCTCTTAATACCGTAATTATACTGGAAAAAACGGATGCTGTAAAGCGGCACACAGTGAAATCAGCCGTGTATCAGGAATTTCAGAAGATGATCCTCAAACATACGGACTGCCTGTCTTACAAATTCCAGCCGCTTCTGATTGTCCGCAAGTTCCATCGCACAAGGATTCATATGCATAAAATCCGGCACATCCGTATAGTAATCTTCCTGGCGCTTTCCATTTGAATAGCACCATGCCAGCCACCAGCCCACCGGCGTGATAATATCCTTTTCCAGATACCGGGAAGCCTCTTCCGCCAGTTCATCTGTTATATGATCCACTTCACGCCCTTTTGCCTGCCCGTCTTTTGTGCGGGCCTCTCTGTCAAATATCACAAACCCCGCATAAAGGCTATATTCAATTTCAATCCGAAACCACATCTGCAGGCTGCCGTTTTGAAATCCAGCATTTTTTACAATATAATTCAGGCCAGGATATGTACTGCCCCTGTCATAAAATTCCTCATAGCTTCCTTCCGTATAATCATAATACTTGGCTTCCTGTTCCAGTTCCAGCCCATATACAGACGTTATATGCTCCATTTCTTTTTTAAAATCATCAAATACAAGCTGTATCAGCTTCAGCTTGGCCGCTTTCACAGTTTTTTCTATCTGTATTCCCGCACTGAAAAAATCTGCGGATTCGTATAAGATATCCAGACATGTTTCCATAATTCTGCCATCCTTTCTGTCTGTAAAGCTGTCGATTGCCTCCATATACTGCATGATCACCGCTTTTATAACCGGATCTTCCAGCCTGGGAAGCACGCTGTCCAGCCATTCATAAATATCACGTTCCCAGGAAATACACATTATGCTGTCATCTGATACAATTTCCGTACCATCTTTGCTTCTCCTGCTGTATTCTGACGGCAGGCTCCCATGCCTTGTCAGATAGACAAGCTGTGTGTCCTTATCATACTGCCTTGCATAAGCATAATAATCAAAGCACTGCCCGTTCTGTTCTTTGGCATAAATTTTCACTTCAATCGGGATCAAAAACCGGGCATTCTCAATAACCAGATCAATTCTTCTGGCTCCGTCAATCATAACTTCCCTGAACACATCTGTATGCATCAGAAGCGTATCATTGACCCGTGTTTCTTTTAATACATTCTGCAGAAATGATTTCAAAAATAAGATTCCGCATCCATGCTCCCCTTCCGGATTTAATAAATCCGCCAGGAAACGGCACATAATGACTTCCTGTTCTGTCATCTTTAAAATACGAAATATATTATATCCTGTTACAGAAGTAGAACGATATCCCTGTTCTTTGATCTCCTCACTCACTTTTGACAGCAACTCTCTGATATAATCCATGACAATTCCCCCCGCTTAATATTTTTCGCATCATCTGCTTTTTTGGTATTATCCGCGCCTTCCCACAAGCTATAACACAAGAACAGGGCATCTTCTGTTTTCCAAAGAAAATGCCCCAAAATCCAATTTCTAAAGCTGTGTCTTTACAAAAATATCATAAATCGCTTCAATTGCCGTCTCAAAATCACTGTTTGCCACGCCGATAATAATATTCAGCTCGCTTGACCCCTGATCGATCATCTTAACATTTACATTCGCATGGGACAATGCAGAGAAAATTCTTCCGGCTGTTCCTCTCGTGGAGCGCATTCCCCTGCCAACGACTGCAATCAGCGCCAAATCCGCCTCAAGATCAATGGTATCCGGATCTGCCAGGCGGTTTATCGCGGACAATACCTGCTGCTCTTTGCCTTCAAATTCCTCCTGATGCACAAAAACCGTCATCGTATCTATCCCGGAAGGCATATGTTCAAAAGAAATTCCGTTCTGCTCAAACGCAGTCAGCACTTTTCTGCCAAATCCAACTTCGGAATTCATCATATCTTTATCGATATTTACCGCTACAAAGCCTTTTTTCCCGGCAATTCCGGTAATCGTATATTTGGAATGATGACAGGTATTCTCTACAATCAGCGTACCCTCGTCCCCTGGCTTATTGGTATTGCGGATATTAATGGGAATCCCCGCTTTGCGCACCGGAAATACCGCGTCTTCATGCAGAACGGTTGCCCCCATATAAGAAAGCTCCCTCAGTTCCCTGTAAGTAATAACTTTGATCACTTCCGGATTCTGGATAATGGATGGATCTGCAATCAGAAAGCCTGATACATCGGTCCAGTTTTCATACAGATCCGCGTCGGCTGCCTTTGCCACAATCGAGCCTGTAATATCAGACCCGCCCCTGGAAAACGTATGCACCGTACCGTCTTCTTTGGAACCGTAAAATCCCGGAATTACGGCACGCTCTGCTTTCTTTAACCGTTTTGACATTACCCGGTTCGTCTTCTCCGGATCAAAATCTCCGTTTTTGTCAAAAAATACCACCTCCGCCGCATCGATAAATTCATATCCCAGATATGCCGCCATAATAATTCCATTCAGATATTCTCCACGGGAGGCCGCATACTCTTTTCCGGCCTTATTGGCAAAATTCTCCGCTATAATACGAAATTCTTCTTCCAGAGAAACTTTTAGATGAAGTCCGTTAATAATAGAATCGTATCTCTCTTTGATCTTTTTTAATTTCGGTTTAAAATCTTCATCTGCTTCTGCAGCAGCATAACATTGATAGAGCATATCCGTTACTTTTGTATCTTTATCATTCCGTTTCCCAGGCGCACTAGGAATTACATATTTCCTGCTCTCATCCGAGCGGATAATATCTCCTACCTTTGAAAACTGTGCTGCGCTCGCCAGAGAGCTGCCGCCGAATTTTACTACTTTTACCATCACGCTTACTCCTTATGCTTTGAAAAGATATTGGATCAGGGAATGTCCTTCGGAAATATAATTCCCTGCCCGTTCTGCTTCTGCTTCGTTGTATTTCCAGGTATTCCCTGCTTCCATTGTACTGTCGTACAGCAAATATGGTACATTGTCCGCCGTATGTGTCCGAATCGAAATCGGCGTCGGATGATCCGGCAGTATCACCATACGGAACTCCTCTCCTGCTGCCCGAAGCCCTTCCACAATCGGACGGATGATACGCGTATCCAAATTCTCAATGGCCTGTACCTTTCGTTCCACGCTGCCCTGATGCCCCATTTCATCCGGCGCCTCTAAATGCACATAGACGAAATCGTATCCATCCTTTGTCAAAACATCAACCGCCGCCTGGGCCTTTCCTTCATAATTCGTATGCAGGCCTCCATTTGCGCCTTCTACCGTAATCACTTTCATGGAAGAGCCGACCGCAATTCCTTTCAGCAAATCCACAGCAGAAATCATAGCTCCTGTTTTTCCCGTTTTTTCTTCAAAAGAAGACAGTGCCGGTTTTGTTCCGGCGCCCCAGAACCAGCAGGAATTTGCCGGGTTTAACCCTTGTGTTCTGCGTTTCGCATTCAACGGATGATTGACAAGAATCTCATAACTTCGTTTCATCATTTCACGAAGATACGGCTGCTTTGGTAATTTATCCCCGATATTTTGTCCAAGAATATCATGCGGCTGCACCAGGTTTAATACTTCCCCGTTTTCCCAGATCAAAAGATGCCTGTAACTGGTTCCCACATAATAATGGAACTCCTCTGTCTCCAGCTCTTTTCTGACTGCTTCTAATAATACCGCCGCATCCTCCGTGGAAATTTCCCCAGAGCTATGGTCAAGTACCTTGCGGTCTTCATACTGTTTTTCCTCTTCGGAAAGCGTTACAAGATTACACCGCAGGGCAATATCTGTATCCTTCATCGGGATACCGATACTAAGCGCCTCTAAAGGTGAACGTCCGGAATAATATTTCCTTGGATCATAACCCAGGACAGAAAGATTTGCCGTGTCGCTCCCCGGACTCATCCCATCCGGAATCGTATGCACCATTCCAATTTCCCCTTTGGATGCAAGCTCATCCATCATAGGGGTTTTTGCATATGCAAGGGGCGTCAGATTCCCCAGGGCTTCCATGGGACGGTCCGCCATACCGTCCCCTAAAATTACCAGATATTTCATAATCAAAACTCCTCTTTTACTGTTCCTATTTTCCCATACGAATTACAGAAAGCACGTTAAGTTTCGCTGCGTTCTCCGCAAATACTTTTTCCGCCATAGTCCCTGTAATAAAACCAATTTCTCCGGAACAATCCGCTATCTCTACAAATTCCACATCGCCGAACACTTCTGTTATCCGTTCTTTTTCAGAAGATGTCCTTACAAAAAATGCATGTTCTATACTGCCAAAGTCCACCAGATCCAGTTTCTTCGAACTCCAGTCAACCGAAATATTCCGCTTCAGATGTTTTGCGATATCCACCATATCCGCCACAACCGCAGAAGCTGTCGGCAGTTTGCCTGCGCCGCTTCCGTAAAACATAGCGTCTCCAAGTACATTCCCCCGGACAAATACAGCGTTAAACACATCGTTTACATTATACAGCGGATGCTCCGGCGACAATAAAAACGGCGCAACCATCGCGGCATATCCTTCCTCTGTCTTTTTACTGGAAGCTAACAGTTTAATCGCACGTCCCATCTGTTTCGCATACTTCATATCCAACGCAGAGATTTTGGTAATGCCTTCCGTATGGATATCCGTATAATCCACCTGCTGCCCGCATGCCAGCGAGGTTAAAATCGCAATTTTGCGGCAGGCGTCATATCCTTCAATGTCTGCCGTAGGATCTTTCTCGGCATATCCCTTCGCCTGGGCGTCTTTCAAAACGTCCTCAAATTCTGAGCCGTCTCCCATCATTTTAGTCATCATATAATTGGTCGTTCCATTTAAAATACCTGTAATCTCTTCAATCTCATCTGCTGTCAGAGAAGAATTCAACGGACGGATAATCGGAATGCCGCCGCCTACGCTTGCTTCAAATAAAAAATTAACCTGTTTCTCTTTTGCAAGGGCAATCAGTTCCGCACCTTTATCCGCCACAAGGGCTTTATTGGATGTCGTCACATGTTTTCCCGCTTCTAGCATTGCTTTGACAAACGTATATGCAGGCTCTACGCCTCCCATTGTCTCTACAACAATCTGAACCTCCGGATCGTTTACAATCGTCTGATAATCATGGATTACTTTATCCGCTATCGGCTCTCCCGGGAAATCCCTAAGATCCAGTACATATTTTACCTCGATTCCATCTCCGGCCCGTTTGGCAATCCCTTCTCTGTTAATATCCAGCACTTCCACAACGCCGGAACCAATCGTCCCATATCCCATTACTGCTGCTTTTATCATGGTATCCTCCTTTTGCTCAGCCGGTTATACTATCGCTTCCGGCTGCATGTAATCCTGCTTTATTCACGTTTTTTCTACTCTCTGGCAAGTATTTTTAAATAATGAACTCCCGTTTTTCCTTCTATCTCCTCTACCATACGGGAAATGTCCCCGGTATCCGGCAGCACTTCTACACTTATGGTCAAAGAGGCGACGCCTCCCACCGGAATACTCTGATGGATCGTCAGAACATTCGCCTGATAATCCGCAACCGACTTTAACACCACAGACAAAAGTCCTGGAATATCATCCATCTGGATCATCATGGTAATCGTCCTTCCCCTGGAGTTGTCATGAAAAGGAAAAATATCATCTTTATATTTATAAAAAGAACTGCGGCTGATACCTACTGCATCCGCAGCCTCCTGCACACTGGCCGCTTTTCCAAGGTCCAGCAGACGCTTCGCCTCCACTACCTTTAAAAGCACCTCCGGTATGGCCTTCTCCCGTAAGACAAAATACTCCGCTTTCCCTGCCATAACGTCTGTCTTCCTCCATCTGTTCTGTGTGCCACACAGCTACAACTGTTCTCATCCGAAAGATAATAGCATACTTAAAAGGAAGTTGCAACCTCTAATTTGCTTCTGTTCCTTTCGCAAGGGATTTTCAGTTACTTTTTACGCCCATTCAATAAAAAAGCCCTGATTGATAAGGTTCAGGGCGCTCAGCAAAAAAGCTGAAAATTGTATCAAATTCGATATATACCAAAGATTAAATTAGAACTTACGCCCGCCACCTCCAAAGCGTCTGCCGCCGGCACCTCTGTGAATCGTTGTCCTGCTTCTGCCCGCAGAACTCCGGTTTACAGTCCTGTTTCTGTAAATACGCCTTCTTCGGGCTCCTGGCCTTCCGGCAGCCCTCCTGCGAAAGCGCTTACTCGTAACAGGCACAAGCACAATAAAAAGCACAAGCAGCGTTCCCAAAGCTCCTCCAATCGTTTTGACCAGCGACAACCCATTATCTGCTCCGCTTACAGATGCGGCGCCCAAATCGTACCATTCCCCCGCCCGCAAAAGCATCAGGTACAGACACTGCGCATAATCTTCGTCCGCCACCGCCTGGTAAGCTTCATCCAGGATCTGATTGATTCTTTTATCATCCAGATACGAAATCGCCTCTCCGGCAGTCGCCAGATAAATCTCGCGGTTATCCAAATCTACAAGGCAGCTGATTCCATCGTCTCCCTCTGTATACTGGTTAAAATTCTTCTCACAGACCTTCTGCGCTGAGTTCCCGTCCGCATCCTGACAGGTAGCCACTATCACATTCCAATCTGTTTTTTGGGCCAGCTCCAATGCTACGCTCTTCAGCCAATCCGCCTCTTCTTCCATCAAAACCGCTGCCTCGTCAACAACCGTCACATGCCCATCCGCCTGCCCTGCATTTGCCAGACAGGGAAAACTGCCTGCCAAGCTGACAAGCAGAAAACAAATTATGCTGCCAATTAAATATGGCATTCTCTTTTTTCCCATACGCCTATTCCTCTGCCATCCCTGCCGGACAGCCCAAAGACAGCCACTTCAGATAACCGTTGATAAATAAGTCCAGCTTACCATCCATTACGCTGTCCACATTTCCTGTTTCTACTCCGGTACGGTGATCCTTCACCATCGTATAAGGCTGCATCACATAAGACCGAATCTGGTTCCCCCAGCCAATCTCCGTTACTTCCCCCCGGATTCCTGCCGCCTTCTGCGCATTCTCCTGCTGTTTTAACAGATACAGCCTGGACTTTAACATCTGCATTGCCTTATCTTTATTCATATGCTGTGACCGCTCATTTTGACACTGCACCACAATTCCGGTAGGAAAATGCGTAATCCGGATCGCGGAAGAAGTCTTATTGATATGCTGCCCTCCTGCGCCGCTGGAACGGTACGTATCAATCCGTATATCATCCTCATTGATCTCAATATCAATCTCTTCTTCAATATCCGGCATCACATCACAGGATACAAACGAAGTCTGCCGCTTTCCCGCTGCATTAAACGGAGAAATCCGCACCAGGCGGTGAACGCCTTTTTCAGACTTCAGATAGCCGTAAGCATTTTCTCCATTTACCTGAAATGTAATCGACTTAATCCCCGCTTCATCCCCATCCAGAGAATCCAGCACCTCCACGCCAAATCCTTTACTAGCTGCCCAGCGGGTAAACATCCGGTACAGCATCGCCGCCCAGTCGCAGGACTCTGTTCCGCCCGCTCCCGCATGAAGGGAAAGAATGGCATTGTCCTTATCGTATTCACCGGACAGCAGTGTCTTCATACGGATACCCTCAAACACCTCTTCAAATTCGGCCAGCTCGCTTTCTACTTCTTCAATCAGGGAAGCGTCATTCTCTTCATTTGCCATTTCTATCAGCGTTTCAATATCCTCAAACTGCTCCTGCAGCTTTGCAAAAACAGCCACATCATCTTTTAAGCTTTTCAGATCTTTCATCTTCTGCTGGGAAACTTCCACATTATCCCAGAAATCAGGCGCTTCCATCTCCCGTTCCAATTCCTGAATCTGCTGCTCTTTTCCTGCTAAGTTAAAGTGAATCCCTCACTTCCACTAATGGTTTTCTGTAGGTATTCAACGTCGTTTTATACGGATCTAATTCTACCATTAATTTCACCTCTTTCGCTTTTTATTTTATAATATACCTTTTCTGCTTCTTCATTGAAACCATGGTTTCTGAAACAATTCACTCTTCTGGCTTCACTGTTACTGGTTTTTAACTGCTCCGGCTGCAAAACCTGCTGTAGATACGAACTGAAGCCCAGACTGCCAACAGCCCAATCAATGCGCCTGTACTGTCAATGCACACATCCTTAAATTCCCCGGAACGCCCTTCCACAAACAACTGATGGAACTCATCTGTTGCCGCATAAACAGAAGCAGACAGCCATGCCACACAATAACGTCTTTTTTTCAAAACCGGATACTGGCTACAGTTTCCCAGAAATATCGCCGCCAGTATGGCATATTCTGTCATATGCGCTGCTTTGCGCACCGGATGCTGCAGCATCTTTGAATACTTTACCAGAGTATTCGCTCCCCAGTCAAGATGAAACATCTGACTGGCCCATTCTGCGACTCGATACGTAAGCGTACCGCTGACTTCGCTGGACTCCGCCGCCTTCTGTGCGGAAAAATAAAAAATCAAAAACATCCAGAATACTGCCACTGCAAGCCATATATATCTTCTTATGTGTTGTTTCGTCATTGCTGTGCGGAAATCTCCTTTTCCAATACTTCCATTGCCTTCTGAACCTGGTTATCCATAAGTTCATCGTATTCCTTATCTGTATCGCCCTGATAATCAAACTCCAGCTCGATTTCCGGTTCAATTCCCGTTCCGTGGATATTTTCTCCCTTCGGGGTAAAATACCTTGCGGTAGTCAGTTTAATCGCGTCCCCGTCTTCCAAAGGAATAATAGACTGAACCACGCCTTTCCCATATGTTTTCGTACCAATCAATGTTCCATATTCAAAATCCCGTATCGCGCCTGCTAAAATCTCAGAAGCGCTGGCGCTGTTCCCATTAATCAGTACTGCCGTCGGATAATTCATCTGTTTTTCATCATCGGAAGTGTATTCCTGTTTTTTCCCATATTTATCTTCGGTATATACAACCGTGCCTTTGGGCAGAATATCATCCAGTATTCCGGTTACGGCATTTACCATACCTCCCGGATTGTCCCGTACGTCCAAAAGCATTGCCTGCATCCCCTGCGCCTTTAACTCATCTACTGCCTCTTCAAACTGTGCAATCGTAGGAGCTCCAAAATCCAGAATATGAATATACCCAATATTCTCTCCCAGCAGCTTATATTCCACCGTAGGCAAATCAATATTCGCCCGTAACACATCAAATTCCAGATAGTCGGTTTCGCCTTCCCGGTAAACCTGCAGATGCACCGTCGTCCCTTCTTCTCCCCGGATATGAGTCACCAGCTCCGAAAGCTCCATACTGACAGCCTCAATATCCTCCACCATAACAATCATATCGTTATCTTTAAGACCGGCATCTTCCGCCGGGGAGCCTTCATACACATGGGAAATCGTCACCGTCATCGTTTCCTTATCCTGTAAAAGAGCCGCGCCAATGCCATAATAATTCTGCGTAGCGCTAATCTGCAGATCTGCATATTCCTCTGCGGTATAATACTCCGTATATTTATCATCGACTCCCGCCATCAGACCAGAATAAATCCCCTCCGCAAGGGAATCCGTCTCTATATCCTCATAAAAATAGAGATTAATATACCCGATCAGTTCATTGATTTTTTCCAGAACAGAACTGCTCAACACCGATTTCTGCCCTTCTTTTGCACCGCTGCGCGGTGAAATAATAAGGCCGTTGCCCATCACATTCGTATAAAACAGAAGCGCAGCCGCACCCACAAACAGCGTTCCAAAAATCCCGGCCAGTACGCCTTTTAAAAATCTGCCGTCCTTCTTCGGCTCTTCTTCCATCTCTTCAAACTCCATATCACACAATCCTTTCATTATTATTGCGCATGTTTTTTCGCGCATAAAGGGATACCCGCAGGGTATTTCATTATTATTGCGCACGCTTTTCGCACATAAAGGGATACCCGCCACCACATAAAACGTGCCTGAAATTTCAGACACGTTCAAACGCGGACATTTCAAAAGTATTCTGCCTGCTATTATACGTGTCATCTCCCCGAATCATTCCTGTAAACAGCACACTCTCTGTTCTCCTCCCCCAGACCGTCTGAAAACTAACGGCTGATATAACTCTATCCCACTTTTCGGACAGTCTTCCCCTGACGGACACCAGCCAAATCCCTCAAACACACTTATCAACCGCACTCTCTAACCTGCTAAATCCTCTCCCTGACAAACTAACCAATCCCCGCTTCCTCTACACCTTCAAATGCTTACGAATCGTAATCCTGCTTCCCAGAAACCCAATCCCGACACCCAGCACCAAAGCCACCGGAACCAGCGTATGAAATACTCCCTTTGCCGGAATAAATGAAATCTGCAGCTGGCTTAAAAACCCAAAATTTTCATCAATATATACAATAATCCAGTCATACAGAAAATAAAGAACTAAGAGCGGCAGAACAGAACCGATCAGCCCAATCAGAATCCCTTCTACAATAAATGGAGCCCGCACAAAAGCATCCGTCGCGCCAATCAATTTCATAATCCCAATCTCATCTCTGCGTACCGCAATACCAGTCGTAACCGTATTACTGATCAAAAAAGTCGCTACCAGAAACAAAATCAAAATAATACCCACAGAAATATATCCAATCAGGCTGTTAAAATCCGACAGGGTATCTGCCACTGTAGAAGAATGCCTGACTTCCCTGACCCCATCTAAGCCTTTCAGAAAATCCACCAGAACCGGCTGCATAGCAACATCATTCAGATAAATCTCATAATGGGAAGAATGGATCAGCGGATTGTCGCCTTTAAAAGTTTCAGCCGCCTCCTTACTGTCTCCAAAATAATAATCCCGAAACCCTTCCCAGGCCTCATCCGCCGAAACAAAATTATACTCCGAAACCTCTACGCGGCTGATAATCTCCGCGCCTATATTCTCAATCTCCTCCTGGCTGATTCCTTCATCAAAAAATACGGTGACTGCCACGCTGTCAGATTCCACTTCTTTTACCATGGATTGAAAATTAGTCACAATGGAAAAAAACAAACCAAACAAAAAAATACAAGCCGACATCGTCGCAATCGATGCAAGGGAAAATATTTTATTCTGCCAGATATTATGGATTCCCTGCTTTACCGTATAACCAATGGAACTAAAACTCATCGTTATCACCGTCTACGTCTGAAATAATGACGCCTTTCTGCATCGTAATGACACGCTTATTCATAACCCTGACAATTTCCATATTATGCGTAACTACAACTACGGTAGTCCCGCGTTCATTAATCTCCTCCAATAATTTCATAATCTCCCAGGCGTTGTTCGCGTCCAGATTGCCGGTCGGCTCATCTGCAAGCAGAATCTTCGGGCGGTTCACCAAAGCCCTCGCAATCGCCACACGCTGCTGCTCCCCTCCGGAGAGCTGTCTGGGATATGATTTATATTTGGCTGCCAGACCTACCATAGAAAGCACCTGCGGAACCTTTTTCCGGGAATCCCGGATGGGCGCTCCGATTACTCTTTGGGCAAAAGCCACATTATCATAGACATTTCTGTCCTTTAACAGCCTGAAATCCTGAAAAACCACACCCAGGTTCCGCCTGAAAATCGGAACCTGTCTGTGGCGGATTGTATGTAACCGCTTGCCGTTGATCGTAATCACACCTTCCGTAGGCTCCAGCTCTTTTAGCAGCAGCTTAATCAGAGTGGATTTCCCGGAGCCGCTGTCCCCTACGACAAATACAAACTCGCCTTCTCCAATTTCAAGATTTACGTCAGTTAATGCCGGAATCCCGGCAGCATAAGACTTGCTGACATGTTCTAACCTAATCATCAATGCCTCCTAATCAGTAATCCAAAGACTCCATATATTTCATATATTCTACAACCATCAGAGCAATTTTAAATGTAATTGCGTCCTCAAACACCCGCAGATCCAGCCCTGTGCTCTTCTGCAGTTTATCCAGCCGGTACACAAGGGTATTCCTGTGGATATAAAGCTGACGGGACGTCTCCGACACATTCAGATTGTTTTCAAAAAACTTGTAAATGGTTGTCAGAGTCTCTTCGTCAAAATCATCCGGAGATTTCGTGTCAAAAATCTCCTTAATAAACATCTTGCAAAGCGGAATCGGAAGCTGGTATATCAGCCGTCCGATGCCCAGTGTGGAATATGCCACGATATGCTTTTCTTTAAAGAAAATCTTACCTACGTCAAGCGCCATCCTGGCTTCTTTGTAAGAACGGGACACATCCTTAATCCCGCCCACAATCGTACCATATGCGATATGGACATCCCGTTTCGTATCCCCCCGGAACAGATTGAGAATCACTTCCGCCGTCTTGTTTAAATCATCATATGTCTCATTCTCTGCCAGCTCTCTTACGACAATAATATCTTTCTCATCCACAGCCGTTACAAAATCTTTGGATTTGCCGCCGTAAATGCTCCTGACTCTCTCTAAATCATTGCCCTCTTTGTCCCGGTTTGCCTCAATGATATATACCACCCGGCGGACATCTGTGTCAATATGCAGTTTTTTGGAACGGTTATAAATATCCACCAAAAGCAAATTATCCAACAAAAGATTCTTGATAAAATTATCCCGGTCAAACCGTTCCTTATATGCAATCAGCAGATTCTGAATCTGGAATGTGGCAAGTTTTCCTACCATATATACATCATCGCTGTCTCCGTTGGCAAGCAGGACATATTCCAGCTGCTGCTCATCAAATACCTTGAAAAACTGACATCCCTGCATCACCTGGGAATCCGCCGGAGAATCCACAAAATTTTCCGCCGCCTGTACATAGCTTTCCGTATCCTGAAACGTGGCCGCCAATACTTTTCCCTCTGTGTCAATTACACTGAAATCAATTCTTGTAATCCCTTTTAACCCATCAATCGTATTCTGCAATATCTGGTTTGAAATCATATCTAATTCTCCTTCTCCATCAATACGCTGCACCAGGTGCAGACAACCCTATTTAGGTATTTTAAGCTATAATTACAAAAAAAGAAAGAGGAAATGCAATACTTTTTAGGTTCTTTCTGAACTTTGGGTATAATTAATGAAAAGCAGATATGAAAATATCTG
>CAJUPF010000076.1 GCA_910588565.1 uncultured Lachnospiraceae bacterium | reverse complement strand
CTTTAAGCAGCAGGAAATCTGTCATCTCAGGTATGGCTTCTGACAGAAGAATTAAGGAATATCTTCCACTATTTGCTTCTTCAAGACCACCCTTTGCAGTATCCGAAATCTTAATTTCATAGTCTTCTTCCAAAATCTCTTTTAAGAGGTCTGCTTCTTCAAGATTTTTGTCAATAATTAGTATTTTTTTCATTTTTCGTTACACTCTCCTTACAAGCTACTGTTTTCTGCAGCCTTTTCAAATTTCACTATTCAAAATTATAGCCCACCTACATAAAAAAGGCAAGTCGGGGACGGGGTATTTTTAAAAATACCCCGTCCCCGACTCGCCCTACTTAATCTTGATTGTTACTGTTTTCTTTTTGCCGCTGCCGTCTGCTGCTTTTGCAGTAATTTTGACATTTTTGCCCTTTCCGGCTTTGTATGTTTTTACTTTTCCGACGGCGGATACTGATGCATATTTTTTGTTGCTGCTTGTCCAGATGACTTTTTTATAAGCACCTTTTGGGGCTGTGACCTTTGCTTTTAGCTTTAGGCTTTTTCCGGCTTTCACTGCCTTTGCTCCGGAGATCATTACCTTTTTTACAGGGTTTTTCATGGATGTAATGGTGTATTTTCCTAATACGCCGCTTCCATCTGCCGCTGCTGCAGTGATGGTTACTTTCCTGCCGCCGGTTTTCTTTTTCAGTGTTACTACGCCTTTGGCATTTACTGTAGCAACCTTAGTATTACTGGATTTCCATACAATCCTTTTATTGGCTGCATTTACTGGCTTGACGTCTGCAGACAGCGTGATCTTCTTTCCGGCTGCAATTTTCTTTGAGCTCCCGGAAATTTTTATTTTTTGCACCTTAATTTCTTTTACGGCTGGCTGCTGCGGCTTCTGCGGGGGTTCTTCTGTCTTTTGCGGTTTTAGTGTGTAGGTCAGCTTTGTTCCGTCCTGGTAGTCTTTTCCATTGATTGTTGTAATGCTAAATATTAGTGAACTGGATCCTTTTGTAATGAACCAGTGTTCATCTGTCGTTGTATATCTTTGGTCTGCAAGCTTGACTGTTGTCTTTTTTCCATGATATGACCCATCAATATGGTACTCTAAAACTCCGTTTTCATCTGTCTGAACAGTTTCTGTTTTCGATTCTCCCTCAATAGATACCTGGAATAATACTCCTGGCAGAGGATTCTGGGACTCGTCTTTCACCATTGCTCTAAAGACCATGGGATAGCATTCATAATTTATCTCCGCTGGTTTTTTCACCAATGCGTCAAGAGCTGACTGCAGCTTTTCCATTGCTTCGTCTATTTCAGATGATAATGCTTCTGTCTTATCATAAACTTTCTGGGCCTCTGTGATTGCGTTCTGCAGATTATCATATCCACTAATATAATCATCGGCCTTAAGCGCCTTCGCTTCCTGAAGTTTATTTCCAAGTACTTTTTTATCGCCTCTGAGCTGCAGCGCCCTCTCTGCTTTTACAAGCTTAGAAAGTGCTTCGTCTACCTGCTCTTGCGTAGAATTTGTCTCTTCATAGACCTCTTTTGCAAACTGGTATGCTGCATCATATTTTTCCCATGTACTGGTGAGATAAAGCTCTGCAGTATATCCCACATAACGGTCCAGAGCTTTTTCCAGCGCAATGGTGTCTGCCTGATCTGCCAGTCCTTCCTCTGCTTCCTTAAGCAATGCTGCCGCTGCATTGTAATCCTCCTGGGAAGCTCCTTCTTTCTCTGCGGCTTCCTCTGCTTTTTGAATTGCTGTCTGCAGGCTGGCAAATGACATTTCTGTATAGCCGTCTGCCGTGTATTGCTTTGCTGCCTCTAACCTTTGTTTCAAAACAGTGTTGTCTGGCGTTCTTTTCTCAACTCCTGGCGATGTGCTGTCGTTTGCTTTTACTATGACCGTCTTTTCGAAATCTGGCCCTGCGTTCTGTCCGTCCACTGTTTTAAAATATCTCTGCCCGTTATCTTTTACGCCTATGACAGTATCTGTCAATGTCACATCATAAGGCTCTTCATAACACGCATCAACTGTCCACTGCTTACCATCCGCCCATCCAGGAGATGCTTCCAGATAAACCACGCCGGTTTCTGCGTCTGATAATTTATTCCACGCCGCAGGATCTTTGCCCTCTTGTCCAGTTGTATAGATCTGAAATTTAAATGGTCTGGTAAATGGATTTCCATTAACATCCTTTACAATTAATTTTAATGTTGTCAGGACATCGGCCTTCTGCAGTCCATGCACCGCATTTTTCAAGTTCAGCGCCGCTTCATTTATTTCTTCCTGCGAAGCATCCCCACCATCATAAACGGTCTGTGCTATACTTAATGCATCTGTGTAAGCTTTATAACTCTCTGCAGTATACTTATATTCTTCTCCAACCTCTTCTGCCTCTTCCAAAGCCTCCTTTAGCTGTGCCTTATCCACATATTCGTCTGCCGGTACAATCATAATCTGATGCTTTTCATATCCTGTAACACGTTTTCCATTTACAATATAGGTCTTACCGTCTTTTACCTCATATTCTATCTTTTCTGGTATTGCCACATAGCCTGCATCTTTCAGGGTAATCGAATGATCCCAGTTTGAATCATTCAATGTGTGCCTGATTTCAAGCATTCCGTTTTTGTCCGTTGTGATATCCTTTTCTCCTAAGCCCTTTTTACGGAACGTAATTCCTGGCACAGGCTTCCCGTTCTTATCCACAACGGTAATCTGGATACGGTCCAAAACAGGCTGAATCTCCCCATCCTCATCATATTCTTCATAATACTGTGCTTCAAAGCCTTCATCCACAAGTTTTTTATTATCACGCGCCGCCGCTATCCTTCCTGGGTCAAAAAAGGCTTTCTGAGCATCGCTAAGAGCATCATAGGCATCCAGCGCCGCCCCGACGTTTTCAGAATCCGATGGCTGCATTTTACTAATATTAAACTTATTGAATAATTTGTTTACTTCAATTGCCGCGAAGAGGTTCTCTTTTTCTCCCTCAGCGCCAGAAGGAAGCAGTGTTTTCTCTTTTTCAAGATACAAAAGCCTTGCCAAAGGCTTTATATCTGTAATGGACGGGTTGTTCTGCAGGCTCAGTTCGTTTAACCCCCTCATGGCTGCGATCTTCTTCACATCCTCATTGGTAAGGTGATTTCCTGATGCTATAAAAGTACGCATATTTTTTAATTTACTCATATCTGGCAGAGATTCTATATTATTTTCCTGAATATCTAGATACTGCAGCTCCTGAAGTTCAGTCACTGCGCTGATATCTGTAATCACATTATTTCCAAGCACAAGGATTTTTAGTTTTGGCATATTCGCAACTACAGATACATCACTGATTCCGTAGTTGCCAGACACGTCAAGCTCCTGAAGGCCGGCCATGCCTGTCAGCGGGCTGATATTATCAATATTATTCTGCTTTAAGATCAATTTCTGCAGCTGCGAAAGATTAGAAAGAGGGGATAAGTCCTTAATCTCATTTTCCCCTTTCTGCCCTTCATTTGAATAACAGATCTCAATCATTTTAGCTGATTTTGCGTATTGAAGGCCTTCCAGGCTCTTAATCCAGTACTGCTTGTTCCATCCTGCAAAATCTTCTGCATGTGCACATAAAGCATAGGATATGTTCTTTACCTGTTTGCTGCCCACCAGTTCTGCCGTAAGTTTTGGCCTGTCCTTAATTGAATTAAGAGATGAGCGAACCGCCCAGTGGAGCGCCGGATCTTTAATCACCTCATCCTCCCCAGGATCGTATATATCCTCTTCCTCCAATCCGCCGCAGCTATCCGCCCTTACTGTATATCCCATGGAAAAACTGCCTGTTGCCGTCAAAATTGCTGCGAGCGCCACAGCTGCTATTCTTTTTATTCGTCCTGCTTTCATACTTTCCCTTTCTTTAAAATCCGCTGCATATATCTGCCATACAGAAATATGCAGCGGTCTTCTGTGAATCTGTTATTTGATTTTAACCCTTACAGTACTCTTCTTGTTACTTCCATCTGTAGCCATAGCCGTAATCTTAACTGCCTTTCCCTTTCCAGCTTTCTTTGCCTTTACAACTCCACTGGAAGATACAGACGCATATCTAGAATTTGAGCTTGTCCATTTCAGCTTCTTATTCACTTTTTTGCCAGTTGTTTTAACTACAGTTTTTAACTTCAGCTTCCTGCCTGCCTTTACCGCCTTTGCACCCTTGATCTTTACACTCTTTACAGCATTTTTCATAATCTTGATTCTATAGGATGCGCTTTTTCCGCTGCCGTCTGCTGCCGTTGCGGTAATGGTTACAGTCTTTCCTGCTCCTGCCTTTTTCACCGTCACCTTTCCAGACGCGCTTACTGCTGCATACTTTGTATTACTGCTCTTGTATATGACAGTCTTATTTGCTGCATTTGCCGGTGAGACTGCTGCCGTCATCTGAATCTTCCTGCCTGCAGCAATTTTCCCGGAAATAGCGCTAAGACTGATGCTGCCTACTTTTACCGGCTGAGGAGTCTGGGGCTTCACAGGCGGCGCTGGGTCTTTGTCGTCATCCTCCGCCCCCTTCTTTAGCACCGTAATATCCACTGGAGCTCCGGTATACGAATCTTTGCCCACCTCTCGTATTTCTCCAAAATGTGTTTTAATCTCAAATGGCGTCATCTCATAACCAAGCGTCTCTCCACCTGCCAGTGAAATCTCGTATGTCGGGTCCGCATTTCCGTCTATATCCTCAAATACAAACTCTCCGGCCTTTTCGCCGCATACCACCTTCCCGTCTGCTGAGAGGGGAAATGACTTATTCCTGCCTTCAAGACTTAAGCCTTCTTCCGTTATCAGCTTACCCGACTGGTCTACCAGTCTTATGGTTACTCCGCCAAGCTTATTTCCCTCTTGTACTGCTGCTGCTTTTTTCTCCTCATTCCCATCCGATGCACCTTTCGGCGTTACGACAAATTCAAGAGTAAGCCCGTCTCTGTATGTATTTTTCCCAATCTCCACTGTGGCTCCATTCTCTGTCATGGTAACTGTGGGCCTTTTAGATCTGGAGTCGGAATCAGACAATAATACTCCTTTTTTATATCTGTTTACCTTTACATCCAGATTACGCTGTGTCAGACCAGTCCCCTCTACAGCCAGTTCTATGGTTCCTCCACTGGCTGGAACTGTTTCTGGAGACGCCTTTACTCCTGTAATAACTACAGGATCGTCCGAAGCCTGAGACGTCACCTGAAAGCTTACCGGATTACCGTCATATACATTTCCATCCACCTCAGTTATTACGTAATAGGAAGATGCTATTCTCACTGTATGCGGATCCATTTCATAACCCAGGTCGTTCTCCTTCATCTCAATTATGTAGTTTCCGGACTCGTATTCTTCTGGCTCAAATATATATTCCCCGCTCTCAGAATCTAACCGTAATGGCTCTTCATATATGTCCCCATAATCTTTATAGTCTTCCGGGCACGAAACAAGTTCTAAGCCTGACTGTGTCACTGAAGAACTATTCGCATCCACCAGCTTTACAGATAACAGCACTCTGCTGTTGCCTGACTGTGTGATCAGTTTTGTCTGCTGCGGTTCAATGGTTCCTCCTTTTTTCGCGCCTACAATAATTTTAATATCCACATCATCTTTTGACATATTCGTGTCAATCGTTACTTTTGCTTTCCTGGCTTCTGTTACCTTGTATGAAGAGTTCTCTCCCGCCCTCTTTTCTGCCGGCTCTGTTGTACCCTTTTTATATTTTTCAATCTTTACGCCCCAGTTTCCTGTCGTCAGATTCTCACCGTCAACAGTAAGCTCGATCTCCGTTCCATCTGCACCAATTGTACCCGGGACTTCACTTGTAAGACCTGAAATCTTTGCCATCTGTGACGGATCCGTGTTCTCCCTGACCACAGTCATCTTTACTGGCTTCCCGTCATAGGGCGTATCATTTACTGTCGTAATCTCGCACTGCTTATTTGTCTTAAATACAACCGGCGCGGCCGTGTATCCAGTTACAGATGAATGAAGCTGGATCCTGAATGTTGCCGAAAAGTCATTCGTCCCTGTATTATATGTAAATACTCCATCTTCGAGTTTTTCCTCTTTTTCAAATGTTCCGAGACTCTCCTGAATCATCCCAAGAGAAATGCCAGAATCTGTTACCAGATTTCCCTCTTCATCTACCACCTGGATCGTAATTGATTTTTTATTGATAGACGGATCTTCTAAGCCCGCCTTCTTCAGTACCATATTCACCGGGGCTCCATCGTACTCCTTATCATTCACAGTAAGAATCTCCCCAGTAGAGCTGACTGTAAGCTTCATCGGTTCTGCCGTATATTCTGTTACATCTGGATGCAGTGTAATGGTACATGTCGTTTCTGCAGGATCTGCCATCTTATAAGTATATTCTCCACTTTCCGGTTTTACAGTAGTCGTGGCAAAGGACGGCTGTGTTTCCTTTAATCCTTCATCTGTGATATTCAGATACACACTTTCATCCGTCACCAAAACTCCTGCTTCATCTACCAGCCTGATTGTAACCGAGCTTTTATCTGACGTATCGCTTTTCTCTGCCACTACAAACTCTATATTTTCTTCCCCGGTCCAGTCTTCTGAATTGATTGACAGGATTGCGCCCTGGTAATTGACCATATAGAGAATTCTGTCTGTTATAGCTTTGTACTCTGATGACGCCAGCACTAACTTGAATGTGCCTGACGAAAGGGTATTTGTCTGGTATTCCCACATTCCATTTTCATCAGATGCCTTTTCTGCCTTCGTCTCATCGCCCGAATATGTCTGCAGCTTAAGAACTACCCCTTTCAAAGGGTTTCCCTGTCTGTCAACAACCCTGACCTGTATTAAATATCTGTCTCCTGCTGCCCTCGCAGTCAATCCTGTTCCCGCAAAGCATCCCACAAGCAGCGCCAGAGTCAATATAAACGATAATGCCCGCTTTTTACAAATTTCCATATTTCCCTCCTCTATAGTGTAAAAGTAATACGCGTTTTTACTTTATTTTAATCTTTACTGTACTCTTCTTGTTGCTTCCGTCTGTAGCGGCTGCTGTAATTTTAACGCTCTTTCCTTTTCCGGCTTTTTTCGTCTTTACAACTCCGCCAGAAGTTACAATCGCATACTTTGTATTAGAGCTTGTCCATTTCAGCTTCTTGTTCACCTTCTTGCCAGTTGTCTTAACCTGAGCTTTTAATTTCAGTTTCTTTCCCGCCTTTACAGCCTTTGCACCTTTAATTTTTACACTCTTTACAGAGTTTTTCATAATCTGAAGCTTACAGGATGCTTTCTTCCCACTGCCATCTGCAGCGATTGCCGTAATTGTAACTGACTTTCCTGCACCTGCCTTTTTCACTGTAACCTTACCGGATGAATTCACTGTTGCATATTTTGTGTTACTGCTCTTCCACGTAACAGCTTTATTTGATGCATTCGCCGGAGATACAGTTGCTGACAGCTGAATCTTCTTTCCTGCGGCAATCTTTTTTGAAGCTGCATTGATCTTGATACCGCTTACTTTAATGCTCTGTGATACAACAGGCGGTTTTTGATTTACAACTGGACCTGTACCTGTATTTGTACTTTTGTAAACGTAACTATAAGTTCTTCCTTCTTCAACCCACTCGTCAAGCGTCGGTTCTTCTACAAGCTTATAGCCATTGATCTGCTTCGGTTTAATACCAAAGCCTTCCGGCATAGAAATGCTATATCCTTTATAGACATCCTTCTCTGCAATCTCTTTTCCTGATTCGTCCACATATTGCACTGTAACGTATTTGAAATTTTTGTCAGTACAGTCTCTGAACTCATACTCGCCTTTTATGTTTTCATTCATAACCTTCAGCGTTACGCATGGCTCTTCAATGAAATTCTCTCCGTCTATTGCAACCTGGATCTTATAAGTCTTATTTGTTCCTGCATATCTTGGCGGCAGCAATTCAATAAGCTGACTGTTTCCGTCGCCAAATACGCCATTTCTGTGTGGTCCTGCTATTGCAATAAATCTCCATGTGCCGTCACACTCGGAAATCTGGTAGACTGGCCATATAATTCCGTTTTCATCTACTGCCCTTACTTTTGTCAGAGCTGAATCCAGATTAGTGCCGTATACTCTGAGTTCTGTCTTAAGTTCTCCGACATTGGATGAAACCTGCACTTCAATATCTGTTGTATTATTCACCTCTGTCTTGTTGTTTCCGGAAATTGTCACCATGCTCAGCGTCCTGTCTTTCTCCGTCTTTCCTTCTGGAAGTACAGAGATTGTCGTCCTCTGTCCACGGCTGTCTGCAGCACTTTCATACACCGGAGTGCCGTCATACTTTACATTGAGCCAATAGCTGACTGTATTTTGTGTCGTATTTTTTGGAACGGCAAATGTAAGTGTTATTTTGCCGTCCGCATCCTTGTCTTTTGTAACAGCAATATCAGATGCTGACGTCTCACCCGGACGGTATATGGATGCTTCGATCTTATCAAGTTCAATATCTTCCACACGGTAACCATTCAGTGTCGCAGTTACGGTTCCGCCATTGCTGTCAAATAAATCCTTATCTACTTTAATTCCTGATACTCTAGCTGCTGTCTGGATTATCCACTTAATGTCTGCTACAACCTTCTCTACTTCGCTTCCGGATTCCATGATTGCAGTCTTTAATGCGCCTTCCTTAATATACAAGTAAGAAGTTGTACCAATATCCTTCAGGGATTCTGAGTACTCAACCGCCACTGTCTGATCATCTATAGTCACTTTTCCTGCATCTGTCAGATCATGCCGGTTATTTCCATCTGCATCAGCTATGTAAACAAGTTTGTTTAAATCAGCTCCTTCTACTGCTGTAATAACAGACTTGAATGTTGCAACTACTGTATGATCATCTGCCAGTACAACTGATTCTGGTGTAAGGCTTGTGGTCGTATAGCCTTTTCCTGCCTGCACTACTGTTACTTCTGCCTGTTTTGTGATCTCTTCCCCATTCTTTGAACCTGCGGAAATTACGAAATCAACGTCATTCTTCATTCCGTTTGCAGAAATCTCGACTACAGCACTATTTTCTGTTATCTCTTTGACTGTAGCTTTTCCGGCCTTGTCGCTTGCAGGCTGTGTCTGATTAGTGCCGCTTATAAATGTCTTTATATCCAGTCCCCAGTTGTCTTCTGTCATGTCCGTTCCTGTAACAGAAAGCTGTACTGTACCGCCTGCAGCTGGAATTTCAGTCGGCGTGGCTGTTATCTTTGTAATATTAGCTGTTTTCTCTGGCTTTTTTACAAGATTCTTAAGCGCTGCCTGCAGCTCATCTAATGCTGTCTTAACCTCCTGTGCTGTTGCAGACTCATTTGCATTTACTGTCTTTGCTGCATTTAGCTTCTCCTGCATGGTGTTCCAGTTATTGTCTGTGACGTATTCTTCTGCATTTTTTGCTTCTGCTTCTTCAATGGCGGCTGCCAGGGCTGTTTTGTCAGCCTTGTCGGATGAGGTTCCTGTACCGGAGACAGTGATTGTCTTCGACTTTGCCCCGGTCATTGAAATACTATATGTATCTGCAACGCGAATCTGGTAGACCACTTCTTCAGTCCCAGAATTAGCCGGGATTGTTACAGAAAATGTGGGATTGGTGGAACTATTTACTAAAACAGATTTTATCTCTGCATTTGTCTCATAACTTGGTTTCCCATTTACCATACCGATCTGTTTTCTTATCTGATACCAAAGATTACCTTTCAAGTTTTCTCCAGTTACTGACACTGTAATCGTTCCGCCTGTACTTGCCAGTGAATCTGAAGATAAAGAAATGTCTTTCAGTTCTGATATTCCTTCATCTGAACTCCTCACTTCCATCTCCACCGCTTCGCCATTGTACTCTTTCCCGTTTACTGTCACAATCTCTTTTTTATTATTTGTCGTCAGTTCTATCGGGTTCGCAGTATACCCGCTTACACCAGAATGTAGCTTTATAGTATACGTTGTCGGGATGCTGTCTGTTATTTTATGCTTGTACTCTCCATTAGTTGGAAACTTCGCATTTTCTTTATTTGGAAACTGCGCGTCTACCACTCCCAAATATATTGACGAATCCGTGATGGCGTTTCCCGACTGGTCCACCAACTTTATTATTATGGATGTCTTGTCTACAGTTGGTTCTTCCGGCTCTGCTTCCCTCACTTCCATCTCTACCACTTCGCCGTTATACTCTTTCCCGTTTACCGTCTCAATCTCTTTTTGATTATTTGTCTTAAGTTCTATCGGATCCGCTGTATACCCGCTTACACCAGAATGTAGCTTTATAGTATACGTTGTTGGGATGCTGTCTGTTATTTTATGTTTATACTCTCCATTGTTTGGAAACTTCTCATTTTCCTTATCTGGAAATTGTGCATCTATCACTCCTAGATATATTGACGGATCCGTAATGGCATTTCCCGACTGATCCACCAACTTTATTGTTATGGATGTCTTGTCTATCGTTGGCTCTTCCGGCTCCGCTTCCCTCACTTCCATCTCCACCGCTTCGCCGGTGTACTCTTTCCCGTTTACCGTCACAATCTCTTTTTGATTATTTGTCTTAAGTTCTATCGGATCCGCTGTATAGCCATTTACCCTGGAATGTAGCTTTATGGTATACGTTGTCGGGATGCTGTCCGTTATTTTATGCTTATACTCTCCATTATTTGGAAACTTCTCATTTTCCTTATCTGGAAATTGTGCATCTATCACTCCTAGATATATTGACGGATCCGTAATGGCATTTCCCGACTGATCCACCAACTTTATTGTTATGGATGTCTTGTCTATCGTTGGCTCTTCCGGCTCCGCTTCCCTCACTTCCATCTCCACCGCTTCGCCGGTGTACTCTTTCCCGTTTACCGTCACAATCTCTTTTTGATTATTTGTCTTAAGTTCTATCGGATCCGCTGTATACCCACTTACACGGGAATGTATCTTTATGGTATACGTTGTCGGGATACTGTCCGTTATTTTATGCTTATACTCTCCATTATTATTTGGAAACTTCTCATTTTCTTTATCTGGAAATTGTGCGTCTATCACTCCTAGATATATTGTTGGATCCGTGATGGCGTTTCCCGACTGGTCCACCAACTTTATTGTTATGGATGTCTTATCTATAGTTGGCTCTTCCGGCTCTGCTTCCCTCACTTCCATCTCTACCGCTTCGCCGGTATACTCTTTCCCGTTTACCGTCACAATCTCTTTTTTATTATTTGTCTTCAGTTCTATTGGATCCGCAGTATAGCCATTTACACTGGAATGTATCTTTATGGTATACGTTGTCGGGATACTGTCCGTTATTTTATGCTTATACTCTCCATTATTTGGAAACTTCTGATTTTCCACGTTTGGAAACTGCGCGTCTATCACTCCCAAGTATATTGTTTCATCCGTGATGGCATTTCCCGACTGATCCACCAATTTTATTGTTATGGATGTCTTGTCTACCGCCGTTTCTGTCGCTTCCGCAGTCACCCCAGTTCCTGCAAAGCATCCTGCTATCAGCGCTAACGTCAATAAAAACGAAAGCGCACGTTTTCTACACATTCTCATATTTCTTTCCTCCTCAATGATTCTTTCTGAATGTATCTTTAAGTATTATTTAATTATACCTACACACCACAATATTGTCCAATTGATATGGTCAATATATGACATAATTTATTAAATTTATCTATAAATATTTGTTTATTTTGTATATTTTACATTTTTCTCTCATTAATCTAATGAGAATTTTACATATAAATTGCAATTGGTATATAATCTCCTTTTATGTTACGTTTTTTACCCTAAGGATTGTATAAGCCAATAATTTCATTCATTATCACACTATAGTATGATGAAACACATGTGAACGAACAATGTGCTATTGCTTTAAGTACCACACAGAACTTAACATTTTAGGTCAAATGAATAACGTAAAAAACCGGGCAATGAAAATCGTAAATACAATTCTCGTTCAACTTATTGAAAATAGGCATATTTTGATATATAATATATTGTGTTTTTATACATAGATAATTGCTCTTCGTTAGCATGTCAGGCTGCTATCTGCAGCACTTATTAACGGAGGTGTATATATGCGAAACAATGAAACTAAAGAAGCGATGATTGAAGCATTGAATGTAATGATTCAGAATGTCGCTCAAGGTGCATCTGGTTTCTGGGTGGAGGATTACAGGGTTGCGGTAATCCTAAGATTTTTCCTGAATTTGAGGAAGGCTTAAAGCGAGGACAATTGATACAAAAGGAGCATTATTTGTGTCCATGGAATACTGCTGTTTTGTATGGCAAAGACTATGGCAACATAAACACTGGTTGTTATTACAGCTGCTCAATTGACAAAGCCCGGTTTCTTTCGGAAAAAATGATGAGAGATGTTCTTCTCCGATTCAAAAATCGTATGCTGCAAGGGGTATATGATTGCAAAGAGGATGTGTTGCCGTTATTAACTCCAAGTGAAATCAATTTCATCGAAAATGAGATCAAAAAGGCAAAGCAATCAGAGGAAAGAAAACTCGCTGAAGAACGCAATATTCGTTTGAAAAAAGCTGCCGCTTTGATTGCCCAATATCCGGACGAGAAGTCTTTGCTTTCTGCATATTATGGCGAAAAGGATTGCGTAAGCAGAGAAAATGGAATTATATTTTTTAATCCTGATTCTCAAAAAGATGTTGTCGGTGCGGAAAAAATGTCTTACGATGAATATCTTAATGTACAGTTAGCGTCTTTGGGTCACGGGTATCGCTCGGGCATTGCCAATGGGCTCTTTAATTATCTATTAGAGTTCAAAGGGCAAATTGAGAAAGTTAATGCAAAGCACATTTGTTTCAGGCGGATTTTCATCAGCGGAATGTATCCTGATGGAGTGATGTTTGACGACAAGGAAGACCACGTCTGGATGAGCAAAACCGGATTTGAAGAATTAGATGTTGGAGACAGCGTTTCTTTTGGTGCTGATGTCTATCGATATATAAAGACTGGAAACGGAAAGCTAATTGATTACGGCTTGCGTAATCCGACAGGCATTAAAAAAATCGAAGAATACCAGCTTCCAAGCGATGATGAGTTGTATATGCAGATGGTTGGAGAAATCGTCTGTGAAACTTGCTATTTGAGCGGGCATTGCAGCAGAGTTACCTGTTTACTTCCCAAAGGAGTGAAAAAGGAACAAAAAAAGGAAATGATGAATTTTCTTAAAAGACGTAATAATATGGAAGCTGAGTGAGGTGAAAACTGTGAAAAGAGTCATTGCAGCGGTTCTTGCTGTATTTATGCTTTCATTATGTGGTTGCTCATCTTTATCCTCAGCAATCATGGGAAGCAATAATATCGAAACATTAAGATGACTCAATTGTAGTATACGATATAACACCCGGCAAAAATTATACATTACAGTTTGCTGAATATAGTTGGTGATGTTTGATAAAGTGCATGGAAAGAATGGACATTATGTCAAAATGGTGTTTTAATTATGAACACCACTGGCAGGAAAATGCAGATAACTGGTAGATTATTATATGCTCGCCGCTTGATTTTCCACAAAGAAAATCAAGCGGCT
>CAJUPF010000075.1 GCA_910588565.1 uncultured Lachnospiraceae bacterium | reverse complement strand
TCATGTTCTCACGGAACGCGCAGTAAATGCGCGTTCCTGACCCGTGAACAGTAACTACTGTTACCTGGGATTTTTCTTTTTTTCAAAGACGGCTTGACAAATGTTTTGGATAAGACTATTATTTTTCTGGAAAATATATAAGACGGCATAAGTATGCCGGCTTGTCACTATAGTATAATAGAAAGAAGGATTGTGATGATAAAAATTGATATTATATCCGGTTTTTTAGGAGCTGGAAAAACAACATTTATTAAAAAGATGATTGACGAGGTTTTCAAGGGAGAAAAAATAGCGCTGATCGAGAATGAATTTGGCGAGGTCGGAATTGACGGTGGATTTTTAAAGGATTCCGGTGTGAATATTACAGAGATGAATTCCGGCTGTATCTGCTGTTCTTTGGTGGGAGATTTCGGGAAAAATTTAAATGAAGTGATTACGGCTTACCATCCGGATCGTATTATTATTGAACCCTCCGGCGTGGGGAAATTATCAGATGTGATGAAGTCTGTGATCGATATAGAAAAGGAGCAGGATGTAAAACTGAATGCCCTTGTTACAGTGGTAAATGCCAAGAAGGCTTCTAAACAGATGAAAGCGTTTGGGGAATTTTTTAATAATCAGATTGCGTTTGCAACGGCAATTGTATTGAGCAGGACGCAGCATACCAGTACGGAACAGCTGGAACTTTGCGTGAAACAGATGCAGCAGCTAAACCAGAACGCAGCTATTATTACAACACCATGGGATCAGATTTCAGGAGAGCAGATTTTAAAGGTGATCGAGGGACAGGATTCTCTGGAGATGAAGGTACTAGCGGAGGAGACGCACCGCAGAGAAGAAGAGGAGCATCTGAGAGAACATCATGAGCATGAAGAGCATGAACACGAACATCATCATGAACATGAAGAGCATGGACATGGGCATCATCATGAGCATAAAGGACAGGAACATGAGCATCATCATGAGCATGAAGGACAGGAACACGAACATCATCATGAGCATGGAGGACATGAGCATGAAGAGCATGGACATGGGCATCATCATGAGCATCATCACCATCATCATGCGGATGATATATTCATCAGCTGGGGAACAGAGACTCCGCATAAATATGCTAAATCTGAAATTGAACAGATATTAAAAACTTTATCTGAGGATGATACTTATGGGGAAGTCCTGAGAGCAAAGGGTATGGTGGAAAATACAGAAAGCGGCTGGATTTATTTTGATATGGTTCCGGGTGAATATGAAATCCGGGAAGGTGAGCCGGATTATACAGGACGTCTTTGTGTGATTGGAACAAATATTGATGAACATCAGCTGGAAATTTTATTTCAGTTAGCCTGATTAGGAAATACCCGTAGGAAAGGAAGCAGAACATGGAAGAAATACCAGTATATTTATTTTCCGGTTTTATGGATAGCGGCAAGACGACTTTGATTCGCCAGACACTTTTGGAAGAGAATTTTGGCGATGGCGCGAAGACGTTGCTAATCGTCTGTGAAGATGGCGATGAAGAATACGATGAAGCGGAATTAAAACAGGCGAACACAAAGCTGCTTATGATCGAAAATGAAGAAGATTTTACGGAAACGCTTTTAAAAAATGTCAATCTGCAGTATCTGCCGGATCAGGTGTTTATCGAATACAATGGTACCTGGGGCATGGATAAGATACTAGAGAGCAGTCTGCCGGAAGGCTGGGTGATTGTACAGTCGTTGGCGACAGTGGATGCCGGGACGTTTGAAATGTATCTGAATAATATGCGGACAATGATTATGGAACAGCTGTTTCAGGCGGATGTGGTGATTTTTAACCGCTGTGACGACGCGACACCCAAAGGTAAGTTCCGCCGTGCCATTAAGGCGGTCAATCGTCCGGCCCAGATTGTTTATGAACGTGCCGACGGTACGCTTGACGACAGGGAAGAAGAGCTTCCTTTTGATATCAGCCAGGATATCATTGAAATAACCGATGCGGATTATGCGATCTGGTATATGGATGCCCAGGAGAATTATAAGAAATATGACGGGAAGAAGATCGAATTTACAGGGCTTGTCTACAATCCGGATAAGATGAAAAAGGGCATAATGGTGCCTGGCAGGTTTGCAATGACCTGCTGTATTGAAGACGTCACATTTTTGGGATTTAAATGCAAATACCCGGATTCTAAGACGATTCCCCACAAATCGTGGATTCATCTTGTGGCGGAAATTCACGTGGAATTTGCCAAAGAGTACAAAGGAAAAGGGCCTGTGCTCTATCCGATTCGCATTGAGAAAGCGGAAAAACCAGAAGATGAGCTGGTATATTTTTCATAGGATCTTTAACGGAACGAATGCGGGTGGGCTGTACTCATGCCGCATTTTTTACTGCATTGTAACATTATCTTTTGTTTTTCTTAATAAAAATTTCAAAAACCAGAGGGTGTTTTTTGGGAATGAGTGTGCTATACTGTATGGGCAGAAAAATAACAGCAATTCAGATACCTGAATTGCTGTCCAAAATACAAATAAAAGACAGATGAGGAATAAGCATGAAATATATCAGAGAAAAAAATGGAAAACGTGAAATTGTTGAAAAAAGAAGACACAGCCGCGCCTATATGATACAGGCCGCATTGAAATGGACTTTTTGCATCAGTATACTGGCACTGACCGTACTGGCATGCAAGATGATAGATAAAAAGCTCAATGACGGTAAAATTGTAGATAAGCTTCTAAATTCGTCATCAGACGCTCCGCCCGCTGCAGGTACCGAGCAGGTGATGATTCCTGAAACAGAGGAGGCGGAAGAACCAAAGGATACGCTGAGTGTATGTATAGATCCTGGCCATGGCGGTATGGACCCCGGCTGCGAGCATGAAGGCAGGCTGGAATCGGAAGATGTCTGGAAATTGGGACAGGCGGTGAAAGCCGAGATGGAAAGCCAGGGCATTGAAGTCGTTATGACAAGGGAGGACAACGACACCAAAGTATTTTTAACAGACAGAGTGGAAATTGCAAATGCGGCAGATGTGGATTATTATATTTCCCTCCACCGCAATAAAGGCGAAGGCTATGGAATTGAGACCTGGATGTCAGGGGATGCCGGCACTGTAACCAAGGCGTTGACAAATAATGTACACAATGGAATTGTTGAAGCCGGAGTCCAGAGGGACCGGGGCATTAAAACCGGAACGGAAGGCGGAGAAGGTTCCGATTATGCTGTCCTTAGAAATACCAAAATGGCGGCATGCCTGATTGAATTTGGATTTATCAATGACGCGCAGGATAACAGTCTCTATGATACAAATATTGAGGCCTATGCGAAAGCCATTGCCAAGGCGGTGCAGGATACGTATGCCCAGTATGGGGAACAGGACGATTCCTCAGCAGTAGAGACGGAAGGTACAGAAGCAGCTGAGGAAGATTCTGGAAAGAACGGCATGGTTTTGAACAACCCGCCGATTGAAAATGTAAGCGCTTTGAATAATGAACTGTTAAACTGGGGACAGGGTACGAATGTGGATGAGAACAACCGTCCGACAGGTTCTTTAAGTTATCAGGAGAAATTTAAAGATTATCCGGCAGATTTTATTATCCCGACTACCTCAAAGACGATTTACCTTACTCTGGATGAAGGATATGAATATGGATGTACACCGACGATTTTAAGTACCTTAAAGGAAAAAGACGTAAAGGCGGTATTTTTTGTTACACAGCCGTACGCTGAAACTGATCCGGAGCTGGTACAGCAGATAATTGACGACGGCCATATTTTGGGGAATCATTCTGTAACCCATCCTTCCGCAGGCCTTCCCAGCCAGTCCATTGAGGAACAGCAGAACGAGATTATGGGACTGCACAATCTGATCAAGGAGAAGTATAATTATGATATGTACCTGTTCCGCTATCCGGCAGGAAAATTCAGCGAGCAGTCTCTGGCGGTTTTAAATAATTGCGGATACCGTGGGATATTCTGGAGTTTTGCGTACGTAGATTATGATGTGGAAAATCAGCCGGATGAAGCGGAATCTCTGCAGAAGATGATTGACAAGCTGCATCCTGGCGCAATTTACCTGCTGCATGCGGAATCCTGGACCAATACGAATGTGCTTGGAGCTTTTATTGATAAGGCAAGAGAGCTGGGGTATGAGTTTGGGGTCTATTCCGATACGTTGAAATAGTTTGCTTTTTATTGTGAGATGATTTTTTGATTGAATTTTATAACAGAATCTAGTAAGATAGTTAAGGCGGTATAATTACCGTCTTAACTTTATATGAAAGGAAATACCGTTCCAATACGGGCAATTACAAAGAAAAAATTAGGAGGACAAAGATGTATCCAATCGTAAAAAAAGAAAAATTGGCGGACAAGATTTTTCTGATGGATGTCAAAGCGCCAAGAGTGGCAAAAACCTGTGAGCCGGGACAGTTTGTTATTGTAAAAATGGATGAAGAAGGAGAGCGCATTCCGCTTACCATCTGTGACTATGACAGGGAAGCAGGGACGATTACTATCGTATTCCAGACAGTAGGCGCTTCTACGGAGCGTATGCAGTATCTGGAAGCAGGAGATGCTTTTCAGGATTTTGTCGGACCCTTAGGCTGTGCTTCGGATCTCATTGATATGGATATGGAAGAACTGAAGAAGAAGAAGATTATCTTTATTGCCGGCGGCGTAGGAACAGCTCCGGTATATCCTCAGGTAAAATGGCTGCATGAGCATGGCGTGGACTGTGATGTGATCGTAGGATCAAGGACGAAAGAGCTGCTCTTCTTTATAGATGAGATGAAAAAGGTGGCTGCGAATCTTTATGTAACCACAGACGATGGAAGTTATGGGTTCCATGGCGTGGGAACCAGCCAGCTGAAAGAACTGGTAGAACAGGGACATACATACGATCATTGTGTGGCAATAGGCCCGATGATTATGATGAAGTTTGTCTGTCTTATGACAAAAGAGCTTGGAATTCCTACCGTTGTATCCATGAATCCGATTATGGTGGACGGAACCGGCATGTGCGGCGCCTGCCGTCTGACCGTTGGGGGTGAAGTAAAGTTTGCCTGTGTGGACGGACCGGAATTTGACGGACATCTGGTAGATTTTGATCAGGCAATGAAACGGCAGCAGCTTTATAAAACAGAAGAAGGACGCGCGATGTTAAAGCTCAAAGAAGGCGATACGCATCATGGCGGATGCGGACAATGCGGAGGTGGCAAATAATGGACGTATTAAATAAAGTACCAGTAAGAGAGCAGGAACCGGCGGTTCGTGCAAAGAATTTTGAAGAAGTCTGTCTTGGATATAATGCAGAGGAGGCAGTAAAAGAAGCCGGGCGCTGCCTGAACTGCAAGAATGCAAAATGTATCGAAGGATGTCCGGTTTCTATTGATATACCGGGGTTTATTGCCCAGATCAAAGAGGGTAATTTTGAAGAATCCTATCAGGCGCTCAGCGAGTCTTCCGCGCTTCCGGCAGTCTGCGGACGCGTATGCCCACAGGAAAGCCAGTGTGAAGGAAAATGTATCCGCGGAATTAAAGGAGAGCCGGTATCGATTGGTAAATTAGAGCGTTTTTCTGCTGACTGGGCAAGGGAACACAAAATTGTGCCAAAGTCAGCAGAGAAATTGAATTTCCATAAAGTAGCGGTCATTGGTTCCGGCCCGGCAGGCCTTACCTGTGCCGGAGATCTGGCGAAAATGGGTTATGATGTAACCATTTTTGAAGCGCTGCATGAACCGGGCGGCGTATTGATTTATGGTATTCCGGAATTTCGTCTTCCCAAACAGGAGGTTGTGGCGAAAGAAGTGGAAAACGTAAAATCTCTTGGCGTTAAAATCGAGACAAATGTAGTGATTGGGAAATCCATAACGATTGACGAACTGATGGAGGAAGAGGGTTTTGAAGCCGTATTTATCGGTTCCGGCGCAGGCCTGCCCAAATTTATGGGTATTCCTGGAGAGCAGGCAAACGGTGTATTTTCCGCGAACGAATTTCTGACCAGAAATAACCTGATGAAGGCATTCCGGGAAGAATACGATACACCGATTATGAAAGGTAAAAAAGTAGCTGTTGTCGGCGGCGGAAACGTGGCAATGGATGCCGCAAGGACAGCGCTTCGCCTTGGCGCGGAAGTACATATTGTATACCGCAGAAGTGAAGAAGAACTTCCGGCGAGGGTAGAAGAAGTGCATCATGCAAAAGAAGAAGGCATTATCTTTAACCTGCTGACCAATCCCACCGAGATTCTTGTGGATGAAAACGGCTGGGTAAAAGGCATGACCTGTGTGAAAATGGAGCTTGGGGAACCGGATGCTTCCGGCAGAAGATCTCCGGTAGTAATCGAAGGTTCTGAATTTGAAATTGAACTGGATACAGTGATTATGTCTCTGGGAACGTCTCCGAATCCGCTGATTTCTTCCACGACAAAAGGACTGGATATTAACCGCTGGAAATGTATTGTGGCAGAAGAAGAAAATGGGGCGACTTCCAAACCGGGCGTTTTTGCCGGAGGCGACGCCGTAACCGGGGCAGCTACGGTCATTCTTGCCATGGGTGCGGGAAAAGCGGCGGCGAAGGGCATCCATGAATATCTGTCAGGTAAATAAGTAAAAAGCGCATTTGTATCAGACGCCAAGTGATTGCAGACAGTCACTTGGCCTGGTACAGGCGCTTTTTTTGATTGTCAGAGACAGGTATTTGTTCAAGTCTGCAAATAAAGACATGTTTTTTGCAAATAAAGACATGTTTTTTATGGCTGTCATAGGGTAAAATTACACTATGGAACATGTGCAATTGCAGAAAGGGGATGCCTATGGATAAGCTTCTGATCAGACAGCTGCAGAGAATCACAGAAGAGGAGCAGGCGTATCTGGATGGGGATGCCATTGTAAAAAAGGATATATATACGAAAAAGAATCAGTTTGAAGTAGACAGCCAGCTGTTTCTGCAGAAGGGAAAACTGATAACTGTCAGGCATCACAGTCGTTTTGTAGAGTTTCCGCAGCACAAGCACAATTACATCGAGATGCTCTATGTCTGTGCCGGAGAAATCACACACTATATTGACGGAAAAGAAATCCGGATGCAGCCCGGGGATTTGATTTTGCTGAACCAGTATGTCAAACATGGAGTAAAACGCGCGGAATACGGTGATGTGGGTATTAATTTTATTGTTCTTCCGGAATTTTTTGATATACCGCTGCAGATGATGCGAAAACAGACGATCCTTGCCGATTTTGTTGCAGGTACGTTTAAGCAGAATAATCCGATTCCGCAGTATCTGAATTTTCAGCTCAGAGAGCAGAAAGCAATCTCAAATCTGATGGAAAATATGATTACATCGATTATCAGTGAGAACTACAACGAAGATGTCATTAATCAGTATTCTATGGGACTGGTGTTTTTGTATCTGATTAACAATATTGATACGCTGTCAGAAGATTCTTCCAGCAGCTATGAGGATATTATTATCCAGGCAGTGATACGGTATATTGATTCTAATTATAAAACGGCGGCTTTAAGCCATATCGCGGACGACTTTAGACAGTCTCTGCCGTCGCTGAGCAGAATGATAAAAAAATGCACCGGATATACATTCCAGGAGCTTCTGATGCGCAAGCGATTTCAGAAAGCAGTGATTTTTCTGGTAGAAACGGATCTTCCAGTGGAAGAAATTGCAGTAAATATCGGATATGAAAACCAGAGTTATTTTTACCGCCAGTTTAAGCAGCGGTATGGAATGACGCCGAACCAGTATCGGAATATGCATAAGAATGATAAAATTATCAAAATTTAACCGCGCCTGTATTATGTTTCAGGAGATACAGTTTGAAAAATAGGACAGTGCATTTGCTAAGTCAGGACATTATGAAACCGGTATTTCACCTGGATTAGGAGGAAAAGAAGATGAGTACGTATTATCTGGCGATCGATATTGGCGCATCCAGCGGACGGCATATGCTCGGGCGCCTTAAGGATGGAAGAATCCGACTTGAAGAGATTTACCGTTTCCCAAACGGGATGAATTGTGTGGACGGCAGCCTGTGCTGGGATGTGGAAGCGCTGTTTTATGAGATCAAAGAGGGATTGAAACGGTGCAAAGAACTTGGAAAGATACCGTCTTTTATGGGAATTGATACCTGGGCCGTAGATTATGTGCTGCTGGATGAGAAGGATCAGGTTCTGGGAAAAACATACGGATACCGGGATGGCAGAACAAACGGGATGGATACCAAAGTATACGAGAAAATTCCACTGAAAGATCTCTATGCACGCACAGGAATCCAGAAACAGATGTTTAACACGGTTTATCAGCTGATGGCGGTAAAACAGAAAGAACCGGAACTGCTGGAGCGAGCGGAGAATATGCTTCTGATTCCGGATTATTTCAATTTCCTTCTGACCGGGGTGAAGCGGACAGAATATACCAACGCGACGACTACACAGCTGGTAAGTCCCGTTACAAAGGATTGGGATTATGAATTAATCGATCGGTTAGGTTATCCCAGAAAAATCTTTGGGGCAATCAGTCAGCCGGGAACTTTGGCCGGTAATTTTAGAAAAGAGATTCAGGAAGAAGTCGGTTTTGATTGTCAGGTAATTCTTCCGGCAACGCATGACACAGGCTCTGCCGTAGCTGCCATACCAACCACAGAAGATGACGCCCTGTATATCAGTTCCGGCACATGGTCTCTTGTGGGAACGGAGCTTTTAGAGGCGGACTGTTCCACAGAGAGCATGATGCGGAATCTTACCAATGAAGGCGGTTATAACTATCGTTTCCGGTATCTGAAAAACATTATGGGTCTTTGGATGATTCAGTCTATCCGGAAAGAATTTGCAGAAGAATATTCCTATGGATATATCTGTGAGCAGGCACAGAAACAGAGCGTTCCTTCTATTGTGGACTGTAATGATGATATGTTCTTGGCGCCGCCCAGTATGATCGGGGCAGTGAAGGAGTTCTGTGAAAAAACAGGGCAGCAGGCGCCGCAGGATGAATGGGAGATTGCGGCTGTTATCTACAACAGTCTGGGCAAATGTTATGGGGATACCATTGCGCAGATTGAAGAGATGACCAAAAAACAATACGGCTGCATTTATGTCGTAGGCGGCGGTTCCAATGCGGAATATTTAAACCAGGTTACCGCGGACTATACCGGCCGTACTGTTTACGCAGGGCCGGGAGAGGCTACGGCGATTGGGAATCTGCTGGTACAGATGCTGTATCATCAAAAATTTAAGGACTTGAAAGAAGCAAGGGAATGTGTCAAAAAGTCCTTTGAAATTAAAAAATACGAAAAACAATCACAAATAAAGGAGGATGTATCATGTTAGTAGATACAAAGGCGAGAATTGGAGTTTTTTTCATTGCTCTTGGTGCATATCTGCCACAGTTTCCGTCACTGGTACCGGAATTTGAGGCACAGTACGATGCATTTAAGCAAACACTGCCGGATTCGGTAGAAATCGTGGATGGAGGTATGGTTACCACGAAGGAGCTGGCGCAGGCGGCCGGTGACAAATTCCGTGCGGCGGATGTGGATCTTGTGATCCTGCAGCTGCTGACCTACGCAACGTCTTATAATATGCTTCCTGCGGTAAGGGATTTGGACGTTCCGGTAGTACTGGTGAATATTCAGAAGAAGAAAGCACCGGATTATGCGAATACGGATACGGCAACATGGCTGGGCGAATTGTATGCCTGCGGAGCTGTCGGCGAGATGGTAGCGGATCTGGAACGCGCCGGAAAACGCCATGCCGTTATTACAGGCGTAGCGGAAGGCGGAGATCCCAAGGTGCAGGCTGAACTCGAAGACTGGTGCCGCGCCGCCCAGGTGCGCCGCCGGTTCCGTGATACCAATCTGGCACAGATAGGACGTCCATATCCAGGCATGATGGATTTGTATATCGATGAAACGAATCTCTATCACAGAATGTTTCTTTACACCAAACAGTTTGACTGGGAAAAAATGTGGGCGATTGCTGACAATATTACAGACGAAGCTGCAATCCGGGCAAAAGCGCAGGACATTCTCGATACGTTTGAAATTGAAGGCGGCGGCACAATTGAAAAAGTCTGGGAAATGGCAAACTATGTGGTTGCCTTTGAGCAGTGGGTAAAAGACGAGCAGATTGCTTTCGTAGCTTCCCATTATGACGGGTTTGCGCAGGGTAAGGCGGGCGTTCTGGACAGTATGCTGATTCCCGCGTTTTCCATGTTGATCAAGCAGGGGGTTGCCTGTGCTGTAGAGGGCGATATCAAAGTCGCCATGGCGATGAGTATTTTGAAAACGATTTCCGGAATGGGACAGCTGTCTGAGATGTACTCGATTGATTTTGAAGAAGATATTTGTATTATCGGCCACAGCGGTTCCGGCGACGCTGCTATTTCAGCTCAGAAACCTACGATGAAGATCGTACCTGTATTCCATGGAAAGACAGGCGGCGGCTATCTGACACAGTTTTATCCTCATCTTGGCCCGGTTACATATCTGGGAATTACGCAGGACAGAGATGGTCATTTTAAATTTGTAGTGGCTGAAGGCGTCAATGAGCCTGGTCCGATTTTTATGTTCGGCGACACCAATATGCGGACACGTTTTAACTGCGGCGCAAGGGATTTTTGCAACAGATGGAGTGAAGCCGGCCCGACGCATCATATGGCTGCAGCGTCCGGCAGGCATATTGACACAATTCTGAAAGTTGCGAAGATTTTTCATGTTCCGGTTGATATTATTACAAGATAGGAGGAAAATAATGGGTATTACAGATATCAAATTTGTACAGGGCTTTATCCGTATGTGCAGCGACGGCTGGGAGCGGGGCTGGCATGAGAGAAACGGCGGCAACCTGTCCTATCGCATGAAAGCGGAAGAAGTGGAAGAAGTAAAGGAATATGTAAACGCAGACGGCGAATGGAAGGAAATCGGGACAAGCGTGCCGGATCTTGCAGGAGAATATTTTATGGTCACAGGCAGCGGAAAATACTTCCGCAATGTTATCTTAGATCCGGAAGACAGCATCTGTATCATTGAACTGGATGATAAGGGAGAAAATTACCGTATCTGCTGGGGGCTGGCCAATGGCGGAAGGCCGACAAGTGAACTTCCAAGCCACTTAATGAACCATGAAGTGAAAAAAGCGGCGTCCGGCGGCGCACACCGTGTGATCTATCATGCCCATACAACCAATGTTATCGCCCTTACATTTGTACTTCCGCTAAAAGATGAGGTTTTTACAAGAGAACTCTGGGAAATGGCTACGGAGTGCCCGGTGGTATTCCCGTCAGGTATAGGCGTCGTAGGCTGGATGGTTCCGGGAGGGCGGGATATTGCAGTTGCAACCAGTGCGTTAATGAAACAATATGACGTGGCAATCTGGGCGCATCATGGGATGTTTTGTTCCGGGGAAGATTTCGATCTGACCTTCGGGCTGATGCACACGGTGGAAAAATCAGCAGAAATACTGGTAAAAATGCTGTCTATGCGCCCGGATAAACTGCAGACCATTACACCGCAGAATTTCCGTGATTTAGCAGTAGACTTTCATGTAACCCTGCCGGAAAAATTTCTGTATGAAAAACAATAACTGATTACAATTATGAAGGAGGAATAAAAAATGGTAAATCGTTTTGTATTAAATGGCATTTCTTATCATGGAAAAGGAGCAATTCAGGAGATCCCTGGAATTATTCAGAGTAAAGGCTTCCAAAAAGCTTTTATTGCATCCGATCTGGATCTGGTAAAATTCAATGTCACCAGGAAAATTACTGATTTATTGGATGAGAACAATCTGGCTTATGAGGTTTATTCTGATATCAAGCCAAATCCGACCATTGAAAATGTAAAGGCAGGCGTTGCCGCTTATAAGGCGTCCGGAGCGGACTATATGATCACCGTTGGCGGCGGATCTTCTATGGATACCGGGAAAGCAATCGGCATCATTATCAATAACCCGGAATTTGAAGACGTACGTTCTCTGGAGGGTGTGGCGCCCACCAAAAATCCGACTGTATTTACAATTGCAGTTCCAACGACTGCCGGGACTGCGGCTGAGGCAACGATCAACTATGTTATTACAGACGTAGAGAAAAAGCGTAAATTTGTCTGTGTTGATATCAATGATATTCCCAATATTGCAGTTGTAGATCCGGATATGATGTCAACCATGCCAAAGGGACTGACAGCGGCAACCGGTATGGATGCCCTGACACATGCGATTGAAGGCTATACGACAAAAGCAGCATGGGCGCTGGCTGACTGCCTGAACTTAGAAGCAATCCGGCTGATTGCAAAAAGCCTGCGCGGCGCGGTAGAAAATGATCCGGATTCCCGTGAAGGCATGGCGCTTGGACAGTATGTAACAGGTATGGCATTTTCCAATGTAGGCCTTGGAATCGCACATTCTATGGCACATACACTAGGGGCGGTTTATGATACGCCGCATGGAGTAGCCTGTGCGATGATGCTTCCAATCGTTATGGAATACAATGCGGAATGCAGCGGGGATAAGTATAAGAATATTGCAGAGGCAATGGGAGTTGATACCGCAGGCATGGATCAGGCAGCATACCGCAGGGCGGCTGTTGACGCAGTACGTGCATTATCCCATGACGTCGGAATTCCATCCAAATTAGAAGCGTTAAAAGAAGAAGATCTGGATTTTTTGGCAGAGTCTGCATATGCTGACGCATGTTGTCCAGGCAATCCGAAAGATACCTGTGTAGAGGATCTGAAAGAATTATTCCGTAAACTGATGTAAAAATTTTTATTCTATAAAGCGGGCGCCGGAACATAGCTGATTGTTCCGGCACCCCTTGTTATTCTGATTTAGTTTGGTTTGGGAAACTGTTTCAATGCTTCGGAAATATCCTCCCCTTCTCCAATTTTTTGCAGCATCTGCCACCATGCGGTGCGGGCCTTGGCCCAGTCAGGGGTAATCTGATAATAGTCCTCCATATATGGCGTAAAAAGGCTGTATTCCATCATAAGCGTATCATTTTCATAGATATTGTTCATATCCCGTACCGGCCAGTAGGAAGAAGCCTGTACCGCCTTTGTATAGGGAGTATCGTTGTCAGTGATATAGCGGATAAAGTCCTTGGCCGCTTCTATTTTTTCTTCACTGCCATTGTCAAATATGCCAAATCCCCAGATACCTCCCTGAAGTTTTGGCGTGCCTTTCCCGGATGGAAATGCCATCGGAAAAATTTCAAAATCCAATTCAGGGTGATTGATGGTCTGCTGTACTTCCATAGATACATTCCAGCAGAAGCACATGGCAGTTTCTTGTTTGCAGAACAGATCGATTGCTTCTTCTGCAGTAAGAGATGGTTCAAATACAATTCCCTCTAAATCATACAGAAGCTTTAGAGCTTTTTTGTTTTCTTCGCTGTCAACAGTATAATATGTGTGTGCATCATCTGTGAAAGAACCGTTATACAGATTGTTTACCAGAGCGCGTGTCCCCTGATCGCCGCTTTGGTTTTTACAGTATAAAATACCCGCATTTTTTTGTCCATAATTATTGAGCGCCTGTACTGCTTGGATAAACCCTTCTGTTGTCCATGTGTGTGTTTCTTCATCAATATACTGCAGCGCCCCG
>CAJUPF010000074.1 GCA_910588565.1 uncultured Lachnospiraceae bacterium | reverse complement strand
CTTTACCATTATCCTAGATTCTAAAGAACTTTAACTTCACTTTAAGACAGTTCCTGTGAAAGCAATCCTGCGATACAGATATTGAAATTCTCATAAATACACACCGGAATTTCATCATCAAATCTGTATTGCATGCTTCTTTCATTCTGCTCAAAATCAAAAACATTTACAACGCGTGTAAGAGGATTGACAATCCAGTACTCCCGGACGCCAGCCTTCTGATAGAGCCACAGCTTTTGGAGATAATCCCTGCTTTGCGTGCTTGGTGAAATAATCTCAATAATCCAATCCGGAGCGCCGTTACATCCACGATCAGACAGTTTGCTTTTATCACAGATCACACTGATATCCGGTTCAATCCAGGTGCTATCGTCTGAATTTAAATTTACAGCAAACGGAGCAGGGTATACTTCACAAGAACCGGAACCTTTCTTGATATAGCTGTGAATTGCAGATGAAAGTTCCATAACAAGTTTTTGATGCATCCTGCCTGGCGGAGCCATATCGTATAGCTTTCCGTCAATCAATTCTGCACGCTGTCCCTCTGGCAGATTCCAATAATCTTCTGATGTATAAATTTTCGCCTGTGCCAGAGCCATAAACAGGAACCTCCTTTGAAGCCAGCGCAACTATTCGTTAAACTATTCTTTTGCGAATAGTTGCGAATTATCTCTATTTCTTTTTTAAATGATCCCGATAAGCCAGAATCATATCCACGCAGCCTTCCACGCCAATCCGGCTGCTGTCTAACGTAATATCATAACTCTTAGAGCTTCCCCATTTTTTACTGGTATAATAGTTATAATAGCTCGCCCTCTGTTTATCATTTTTCTGAACCATATCCCGCGCCTTATTCAATGACAGATTCATCTTTTTGGAAATCCGTTCCGAACGAAAATCCAAATCCGCATGAATAAATACATTGATGCAATTTGGACGATCCGCCAGGGCATAATCCGCACATCGGCCCACAATCACACAGGATTCCTTTTCCGCAATCTTTTTAATGGTATCAAACTGCGCGAGGAACACCTTATGATTTAACGGCATATCCAAAAAAGGCGCTGAAGAATATCCTCCAAATGAATACGTATCCATTACCAGCGAATACAAAAAACTATTCGTAGGCTTTTCATCATGGTTTTCAAAAATCTCCGTACAAAAACCACTCTGTTTGGCAGCCTCAGCTAACAGCTCTTTATCATAGCATTTAATCCCCAGGCGTTTTGCAAGGGCAACGCCGATATCCTTTCTGCCGCTGCCAAACTCCCGGCCAATTGTATAAATATAATTACTCATAAAAAACCCACCTTTCCTTACTCTTCTGATATAATTATACGTCATTTTATTTTAAAAGTATAGATAAAATTTCTGTAAAAAATAGTGTAGCTTTACGCAACATTAATTTCACCCAATGTCAGTAACTTAAGGCATTTGTTGTCAGATAATATCATTTTACAGGGGAAGTGGCAAAGTGTCCGTCAGGGAGAGACCTGCTCCGAGCGTCCGCCTTGAAAAACCCCCTTATTTTACAAACACCCCCTCCGCAGCCTCTCAAAATACTCCGGCACTGGCGCAGACACTTCCAGATATTCCCCTGTCCGCGGATGTATAAACCCTATCGTCATCGCATGCAGCGCCTGCCCTTCCAGATGATATGGATTCTTCGAGTTTCCATATATTATATCTCCAAGCAGCGGATGCCCGATACTTGCCATATGCACCCGGATCTGATGCGTCCGCCCTGTCTCCAGCTGAAATTCCATATACGCAGCATTCCTCCACTGCTCAAGTACCCGGTAATGCGTAACCGCCGGTTTTCCTCCCTGTTGCACAACAGACATCTTCTTGCGATCTACCGGATGCCTTCCAATATTCCCCTCAATTCTTCCCTCGGCCTCTTTTACTGTTCCGGACACAATCCCCCGGTAAATCCGCTTTACGGAATGCTCTTTTATCTGCTTTGCAATATGCACATGGCTTTCATCATTTTTACAGACAATCAGGGATCCTGTCGTATCCCTGTCAATCCTATGCACAATTCCCGGCCGCAGCTCCCCGTTAATCCCGGAAAGGCTTTCTTTACAGTGAAACATAACCGCATTGACCAATGTCCCCAAGCTATGTCCGGCTGAAGGATGCACCACCATTCCCTTCGGTTTATTCACTATCAGCAAATCCTGATCCTCATACAAAATATCCAGAGGGATATCTTCCGGGACAATCGGCATCTCTTCTGCCGGAGGAATCGTAATATCCACTCTCTGCCCGATTTTTACTTTGCAATTTGCTTTTGCAGGCATACCGTCAAGTAAAACATGCCCGTCTTTAATTAGTTTCTGAAAAAAAGATCGGGTAACCTCCGGCGTCTGCCTGCACAAAAACTTATCCAGCCGAAGTCCCTCATTCGTTTCATCTATTTGGAATTGTTTAAATTGACCTGTTTCCATCCACGTTTTTCTCTCTCTTTTTCCAAAACATCAATTGTCCCAGAAGCATATCAATATCTTCTTCTTTATAATAAAAACAGAATAATACAATCATAAAAACAGCCGCCATTGTAACATAAATATCCGCCACATTAAATACCGGAAAATTAATCAGGCTAAAATAAAAGAAATCAATCACATAATCATGCATACACCGGTCTATAAAATTCCCGACAGCCCCTGAAATAAACAACACCAGAAGCAGACGCAGATAGCCATAATGCGTCTCCCTTGGAATCCGAACATACAGGAAAAATAAAATAATCAGCGCTGTTATGGTTAAAACCACAAAAAAAGTCTTCTGTCCCTGCAGAATACCAAAAGCAGCTCCCTGATTCTCCAGATAAGATAATTCAAATACGCCTGGAATCAGGGGAATTGCCGGCGCATTCTTTAAATGAGAAACTGCAAGAGATTTTGTAATCTGATCCAGCGCAATCAGCAAAATCATTCCAATCATGCCAATCCATAGCCCAAAACGTTTCACAACCTGCCGCATAGCACTACTCCTCTTCTATTCCGCCAGAATATCCGGAATGGTTCAAAATCGATAAAATTCCGGATAAAATCTGCTGTTTTGTCAGCTCCGGATTCATATATGCATTTCCGACCGATTCCAGCAGAATAAATTTCACTTTTCCCGCCGCCATTTTCTTATCAGATTTGGTTACGGCGAAAATATCCTCCGCCGACATATCGGCAACAGAAACCGGAAGCCCAAACTGCACGAATGTCTCAAGGATCTTATCACAGGTATCCGCAGTAATATGCCCCAAATCTCTTGACATTTTGCAGGCGGCCGCCATTCCAATCCCCACGCAATGCCCATGAGGCAATTGGAAATCAGCCAGTTTTTCTACTGCATGGCCAATGGTATGCCCGAAATTCAAAAGCGCGCGCTCTCCTTTTTCCTTTGGATCCCGTTCGACAACATCCCGTTTGATAAGACAGCTTTGATACACCATTTCTTCTATAATATCCGGCTGCAGCTTACGAATACCGTTATAATTTTCCTTAAGCCATGCAAAATAGGACGCAGACTTAATCAGTCCATGCTTTAGCACCTCGCCCATTCCGGATGTAAACTGATCTTCTGGAAGCGTCTGAAGAAGCGAAAGGTTCATATATACAAGCCTGGGTTGATAAAACGCGCCTACCATATTTTTATACTGCAAAAAATCAACGCCTGTTTTTCCTCCGATACTGCTGTCTACCTGGGACAATACCGTAGTAGGAATCTGAATAAAATCAATTCCCCGCAAATATGTCGCTGCGGCATATCCTGTCAAATCTCCTACAACGCCTCCGCCAAAGGCGATCAAACTGTCCTGTCGGTCAAAATGGCTGATAATCAGCTGCTGGTACAGGTCTTGCACGGTATCCAGATTCTTACGTTCTTCACCAGCCGGAAAACAAAAGGTAATTATAGTATGAAAATAGGAGCCAAGAACCTGTTCTAAGCCTGTTAAATGAAGCTCTGCAAGGTTGGAATCGGTTACAATGCAGATTTTTCGTTCGGGCTGATAGCCCAGTTTTTTTACCTGTTCGATCAGTTCCCCAAAATCCTGCTCCAGAAGAATATCGTAGCATGGTTTCCCTTCATAGGAAACGGTAATTGATTTTGACATAACGATCCCCTTTCTTACAAATATTTATTCACGGATATACGGATACGCCCTTTTCTGGTTTCACCGCTGCTTCCTTTATAAATATATTTTCCAAAACCACGTATAGATATCACGTCTTCCACCCTGCAGTGATATGCATTGGAAACAGCCAGGCGTTCATTTACAAAGACTTTCTGTGACTGAATAAACTGTGCGCTTTTATCTCTTGATTTCTTTGTAAGAAAAGCAAGTATCGCATCCAGCCGCTCAGAAGCGACTACACCGTCCAAACGCTCAAATTTCTGTTCTATCTGAAAATCAGCTGCACGGACACGCTCGCCCGTCACATTCGTGCGCCGGATTTGGCTCAGTGAATCCAGCAGATAATCTGCAATACCCTCTTCACAGAAGATAAAATAATTCTGCCCGTCAATTTTGATATCTCCGATGTGGGAACGTTCCACGCCAAGGTGCATCAAAGCGCCCAACACATCCCGGTGAGAAAGTTCTTCTGCAAATTTGGAATGAACTGGAGAAAAGCGCAGGAGCGCAATGGGAAATATGTCCTGTCCACGATCTTCCAGAGCATAAGAAAGAGCATCAGGGATAAAGACTATCATCTGACGCTCCGCATATTTATATCCGCCAAACAGCTGATACTGTGTTGCGATATCAGCCGTAACCTGATAGAACAACTGCAGTTCATTCAGGTTTAAAAAATTACTGTACGTAATCATACCCCTGCGGTCTGCCAGCCGGGATAAGTCTGTAAAACGCTTCTGAATCAGAAGCTCTTCTGTACGTCCCATCTCTCTTCCTATATATCTGTACGGATAGCAGAAGTCTCAAAGTTATCCAGCATATCCAAAAAATCTCCGGAAACATCTACAGACGCCGGCGTGATAACAAAAGAATAGGCCGAGATCTTCTGTAAGTTACCGCTGATCGCATAGCAGGAACCGGATGAAAAATCAATAATCCGCTGTGCTACATTCATATCAAGCCCTTCCAAGTTCAATATAACGGTACAGTTCGATAGTAAGGTCTCTGTGATTTCTCTTGCATCATCGATATTCTTTGGTCTGATCATGCATATCTCCATACCGTTTGCCCCTTGTTTTTTCACTGGCCGCATTGGTGTAATCTTGGAACCCGATTTGGATTTCTCCTTAGAACGCGGTTCACCAGATTCGCTCTTCACCCTCCGAGATTTCTTCGTTACCTGAGGTTCATCATCTTCATAGTAATCATCATCGTAGAAATCATCCGCTTCCTCTTCTGTAAGCCGCATTACGTCTAAAAACTTATCAAGTACACCCATAAATTATTAATCTCCTTACTTTTTAATGGTATTTATCTTGCACCAAAAATTCCTGTTCCGACCCGTACAATCGTAGCGCCCTCTTCAATTGCTGTCATATAATCTCCGGTCATTCCCATAGACAAAATACCCATATGTACATTATCAATGTTTTTGGCTGCAATGTCAACAGATAATTTTCTGATTTTACTGAAATAAGGCCTGTTTTCTTCCGGATCCGTGGTATATGGAGCGATTGTCATCAGTCCCTGTATCCGCAGGTTGTCCAACCGGGCGATTTCTTCTGTCAATTGCAGAACTTCATCCTCTGCAATTCCGAATTTAGAAGCTTCTCCCGCAGCGTTTACTTCAATCAGAATCGGTACAATCCGGCGGATTTTTTTTGCCTGGATATTGATCTCTTCCGCCAGGCGATATGTGTCCACAGAATGAATCAATGCGGTATCCCGAATAATATATTTTACTTTGTTTCTCTGCAGATGCCCAATCATATGCCATTGGATATCAGAAGGAAGCTGTTCTCTCTTCTCGCAGATTTCCTGGACTTTGTTTTCTCCAAAATTCCGGATGCCGCAGTTATAAACTTCGGTAAGCATAGAGACAGGCTTTGTCTTGCTGACGGCAACTAAGGTTACCTCTTCCCTGCTCCTGCCTGCGTTCCTGCAGGCTGTTCTGATATTCTCTTCCACTTGTGCTAAATGTTCTGCTATCACGTCTATCCCTCTTTTCTGCCGTATTGGCATATTAGTCGTTAATCAATGCGTTTTCTACTACTGTACTTCCATCTAATGCAATATGATCGTACAGGGAAACTCCGTAATCCGTACCACTCCGTATAATCGAATATTCAGCATTCTGATAGATTATGTCAATCTGGCGAAAAACCGCATATCCCTTATTAATGCAGTAAATCCCCTCTAATTTGGCTGTTTCTCCAACTGTATATGTTTTGCTGGAATCCGGCTTTAAAATAACATCGCCCACGGTCAGCTCTTCACCATCCACATAATAATCATATTCAGTAGAAAAATAAATCGTCGGTGTGATAAAAGAATCCTGGGCAGTTCCATCCTTAACCGTCCTGCGCACAATAATTCCGTCCTGGCTGGAATTATCGCCTTTTCCAAAAAATTCCATCGGTACCATATAAAAATCCTTTGTCGCAATAGCTGAATTGGGGATTTTAAGTCCTTTTTCCTCGTCAAACAGAAGTTCTACTTCCACATACCGATCTGTCGCAAACCGTATCATGGAATGAGACAGTTCGAGAATCAGATAACTGGCGTCGTCTTTTTCTTCTATGATGCAGGAAGCCCATGTAACGGAGTCATCTTTCGTGAACCGGATCTGAACGGAAGAGGCGTCGGCAAGCTGCCGTTTGGTATCCTCTTCAATTGGAATAACCAGCTGCCAGTTCTCACTGGTAATCAGCTTATACGCGCTTTCGCCAGCCGTGATACTGTTCCGCTCTTTTAAGTTTTCTTTGGTATAAGCAGATTCATCAAACATATCCGGCGTATAGTTTTCCGGTGTCACAGTTTCAAATCCATCCGTATAATAGACTACGATACCATCCCTTACAGCAGTTCCTTTGTGGAACGTGGAATGGCTTTCCGCTGCTGTTACGGAATCTGCAATGGAATTCAGCGCTTTTATACTTAAAGCTTCCGAAATCTGCGCATTGAGATCGCTTTTAAAATTATATACTTCATAAAACGCTTCCGGCTGATATCCATTAGAATAATCGGATATCCGCTGCTCTACCTCTGCCAAGCTCTCTTCATCCAGGGAAGAGACATCCTGATTGGCTGTATTAATCTGATCGGATATGGAACCGTCCGCGTCCACAGAATAGATCAGATTGCCTGCGCCGACTTTTGATGCATCTTTGATATAATAATTCACTGCACCTGTGTATTCTGACTGTACGATTTCCTCGCTCCGAAGGGCAAGTCCCGTATAAGTGTTATTGACAGCTATCGTTCCATGAATTACTTCATATGCGGAAATATGCGTAGAAGTAAAATAAGAATATACATAAAACGCAAAATCAAAAAAAATGATTCCAAATATAATAATTCCAATATTTAAATGAAATGGTCTTTGGTAACGAACAACATTCTGATTTTTTGCCACAATCCTACCGCCTTTATTCTGATTTCGTAATTCCTTGTAACTGTTGCGTATAACCTCCTCAAAAGATGGAATACTAACAAAAAGGAGGTTATTCTATGAATTCAAAATTATTAGATTATACACTGCTGACTCTGGTTATTATTGGCGCTGTAAACTGGGGACTGATTGGTTTTTTCCGTTTTGACCTGGTTGCGTTTTTATTCGGGAATATGTCCTGGTTTTCAAGAATTATTTATGCTTTAGTAGGAATTGGCGGGCTGTATCTGTTAAGCGTCTACGGAAGAATCCGCAGTATTGAACAGGCATAACAGAGACCTAACAGGGTGTCATAAAACAGCCTTCAGGTTAAAGTCCTGAAGGCTGTTAATCCTTGTATGTTTACAGAGAAATAATAACTTTCGCCTTTGCGCATTCCGGAAGCTCGTCTTTATTCTTGGATACGCTTAAGACCGTTTTCACATGATACTTTTCACTGATAATATCTAATTTTTCAATCGCGTCATGAATCTCGTCGTCTTTCATATTTGCAATGGTAAGAAAACTGTCTAAGTATAACTCTTCCAAATCATTGTCCTGTGATACGATTCCACAGATAAATCCCATAAACTCATCGCAATTTGTAATCGGATAATCCTTTACATTTACAAGACGTACTTTGTTGCTCAATTCGTACATATGCTTCTGGCTTTTGTCAAGATATACAATATTACCATTTGCTGCAAGTACGGCAGCGTTTGCCTTTTCCAAGAGATGTTTTGTCTTTCCCTTTCCTTTTTCCCCTGCTATAATTTGAACCATGGCAATCTCCTCCTGTTTTGTAATTTCTGTCGTTAAGGAATAGGTATTCCTTTTATAAGTTCTATTATATTCGTAACTGCGCAAAAATTCAACTGTTAATTACGTCAGTTTATGTAAACCCGTATAATAATTCATTCATATAGTAATAAAGATTGTTCCGGCTGTCCGCTTTCATAACAATAGATACAATCGTATCCCCCGCGGCATTCTTGCTTAACAGCGCCAGACAATAGCCGGCAGCGTTTGTCGTGCCTGTTTTTCCGCCGATTACCGTAATGCCGTCCGGCGCTTCTTCAAGTCCCAGAAGATATTTATTGGTGGATTTCCATACCTGCTGTACCGGATTCCCTACGGCATCCGTATAATCCACGGTGTATTCCTGGGTTTGAATCAGTTCAAGAAATGTCTCTTCCTGTATCGCCGCCTGAAACAGAAGGTATAAATCATAGACGGTCGTATAATGATCCTCGTCATGCAGCCCATTGGGATTGATAAAATGAGAATCTGTCGCGCCAAGAGCGTTTGCTTCCTCATTCATCAGTTTGGCAAAGGAATCCACATCACCGGAAATTCCTTCTGCAATGGCAATCGCTGCGTCATTGCCGCTCTGCATAATCAGCCCGTACAAAAGCTGATGCAGCGTCATCTGATCGCCTGCCTTCAGATTACAGACAGAAGAATCGCTTGCCTGATCCGCCGCATATTCACTGACGGTATATTTGCTGTCCAAATCCCCGTATTTGATTGCAAGATAAGCGGTCAGTATCTTTGTCGTGCTGGCCGGGTACATCTTCTGATAAATATTCTGCGAATAGGTTACTTCTTTTGTATTCAGGTTAAACACGCCAGAAGCCCCTGCCGCATAAGAAGAAGTGCTTTCCGTGCCAAAATCCTTTCCGTCTGCCACGCAGTATTCCGATGCAAAATAAGGTATCGTACTCTGCAGGGAAGTATCATCCGTTGAAAGTATCTGGTATTTTCTGGATGTATCATAAATATCATACGCATTGGAAAACGTTACTTCTCCGGAAGACTGTCCGCCGCATCCGGCCAGAATCAGAATACAGGCAGACAGCAAAAATCCTGTCCATTTTTTACTTATACATTTCACGCCACTCTAAATCTCCTCTGTCTAATGATTTAATCAGCAGCTCTGCAGTTGCAAGGTTTGTCGCCAAAGGGATATTATGGGTATCGCAAAGCCGTACCACATTGTTTACGTCTGGTTCATGGGATTTCTGTGTCAATGGATCACGGAGAAATATTACCAGATCGGCCTCATTGTGCTCAATCTGGGCGCCAAGCTGCTGAGCGCCTCCTAAATGGCCCGCCAGATACTTGTGTATGGTAAGGTTTGTGACCTCTTCAATTAATCTTCCCGTCGTTCCGGTTGCAAACAAATTGTGTTTACAGAGTATCCCCCGATAAGCAATACAGAAATTCTGCATCAGTTTTTTCTTTGAGTCATGTGCGATTAAGCCGATATTCATTATGTGTCCCCCATTCCGTATTTTCTGGGCTGCAGTCCTACATTTAAGACAAATCCAATGCCCATGAATAAAGTAACTAAAGATGTCAAACCGTAACTGACAAATGGAAGCGGCAGTCCGGTATTGGGCATTAGGCCTGTGGCAACGCATATGTTGACAAATCCCTGAAATCCGATCCATGCCGCCATACCACAGCAAATCAGCCTTCCAGACAGATCTTTGGCCTTTCTTGCCACTAATATACATTCTAAAACAATAAAAAACAATAAAATAATAACCGTAACGGCGCCGACAAAGCCCAGTTCTTCCCCGACAATCGCATAGATAAAATCGGTCTGCGGCTCTGAGATAAAATTGCCGTTTTTCACAGAAGTAATTTCGCTGTTATTCAATCCCTTCCCCCATAGTTGACCAGAACCAATCGCCATTTTGGAATTTAACTGCTGATATGCGGCGTCGGCATATTTCTCCGGCTGCAGCCATGCCATAATGCGTTTGTACTGGTAATCATCTAAAATCTTCTGATTCGGCTGCAGGATCAGGCTGATAAAGACGACGACAGAGGGTATGCTGACTGCCAGGACGCCTATGACAATTTTATAACTTAACCCTGCAATAAACAAAAGCGCAGCAAAAATCAATGCTGTAGCTATTGTTGTAGATAAATCGGGCTGCTTTACAATCAAAAGCAGCGGTATTCCGGCTAACAGAAAAGAAGCAGCCAGAATTTTAACGGTATTTAACTGTTCTTGGTATTTCATAAAAAAATACGCATAAAATAGAATGATAATAAGTTTGGAAAGCTCGGAAGGCTGAAACCGGAGCCCGGCGATTTCGATCCAGCGAACCGAACCGTTTGTCTTATCTCCCATCACCTTTACAAGGATCAAAAGTATAATATTCAACAAATAGAACAGCCAGCTAAAGCGTAAAATAAACGAAAAATCCATCAGAGAAATAACAACCATGACAATAAGACCAAGTGCAAATCCCAGTATCTGCTTGTTCTGCACGGATTCCCTTGCGCTTCCAATCACTAAAATTCCAAGAACCGTAAGGGCTGCCACATATAAAATCAATCTGAAATTGTAATTTCTAAGTCTGTATTGTTTCAGCATAAAACAATTTATCTCCTATCTGCTGGTGGTATGAATTCCTTTAATCGGTATATTTGCATATAGCGCAGGCACTCTTCCCTGATCTGTTTCGGAGTCTGTCTGTGTAATCTGTATATCAAGCCCTTCCATCTCAATCTCAAGATATTTGGATATTACTTTGATAATATCATTTTTGATCAGTTCCATCACTTCCGGTGAACAGTTGGCACGGTCTGAAACCAGAACCATTTTCAGGCGTCCCTTTGCAACATCACTGGAGTTCTTTTTTCTAAAAAAGTCCGCTATTGACATTTTATCCTCCTCTAATCTATTTAAACAACTTTGCAAATTTGGAAAACACGCCTGCCTTTTTCTGTAAGTCTAAAAACGGGACTTCTTCTCCGGCAATGCGCCTGCAGATATTTGCAAAAGCCTTTCCTGCCAGAGCGTCCGTACCTACGATTGGTTCTCCCTGGTTGGTGGAAATAACAATCTGTTCATCATCCGGCACAACGCCAATTAAATTAATCGCCAGAATCTCACATACATCCTCCACTGTCATCATATCGCCGCGTTTTACCATATCCATGCGGAGCCGGTTCACAATCAGCTGATGCTGATGGATTTCATTTGCTTCTAAGAGACCGATAATCCGGTCTGCATCCCGGATAGCGGATACTTCCGGCGTAGTCACCACAATTGCGCGGTCTGCGCCTGCAATGGCATTCTGGAATCCCTGCTCAATTCCAGCCGGACAGTCTAAAAGTATGTACTCAAACTCTTCCCTGAGTTCATCTGTCAGCTTTTTCATCTGCTCAGGCGTTACGGATGATTTATCTTTGGTCTGCGCGGAAGGAAGCAGCGCAAGGTTCGGATATTTCTTGTCCTTGATCAGCGCCTGTTTAATCCGGCAGCTTCCTTCGATTACATCTACCAGATTATACACAATTCTGTTCTCCAGCCCCATAACGACATCCAGATTCCGAAGCCCGATATCTGTATCAATCAATACTACTTTCTTATTCAGCTGCGCCAGCCCTGTTCCTACATTGGCAGTAGTAGTTGTCTTACCAACGCCGCCCTTACCAGATGTAATTACAATTACCTCACTCATGTTCTTAAAACCTCCTGATTTTTAAATAGTATTCAACGTGTTTTTCGTAATTGGCTCAATTAGAATATGACCATCTGATACTGTAGCAATCTGCGGTTCCGCGGCTACTTTCCTGCGTTCCCGTATGGAAGCAAGAATACCTTTATCTTCACTTCTGCCAATGATATTACCAATTTTTATCTGTACCGGATTCATATCCAGCGCAGCAACAAAACAGCTTTCATTTCCGGAAGCCCCGGCATAAGCCGTTCCCTTTAACGCGCCCAGGATCACAATATTTCCTGTGGAAATAATCTTAGCGCCTGGGTTGACATCACCGATGATAATAATGCTTGTCTCGGCTTCGAGAACCTGTCCGGAACGGAGCGTGCCTTTATAGAACTTACCGGTATTGCCGGACTGCTCTGCCAGGCAGTCATCTACTTTCTGCTTTGTATACTGTTCCCGTATTTCGTCGTTGTCAATGATACATACAACATGGATGCTTGTCTTATGAGAAATGGTATCTAAAATCTGATATTCCTCCTCGCCGGAAAGCTTTCTCCCATCAAAGGAAATCGCCATATGGGCATTCCGGAAAAACCGTTCAGATTCCAAAAACTTATCTGTGATATGACCTAAGAGTTCCTCAAACGGAATATCCGGGTCTAAGATAAGATTTATGCCGTATTTATTACTTTTTATAATAACTGGCTGTGACATATAACCTCCTGCCTGTGCAATATGAATCCGTTACCGTTTCGCCGGAAAGCCAAACCGCAACATTAATCTGTAACTGTGTTTATACCGCCGTCAACATCTTTGGCCTGTCCATTGATCAGTTCTTCCGCCGACTGTACCTTAAAATAGTAAGAGAGAATATCTCTCGATACGTCTACTGCGTTACCGGAAGTATAGCCATATGCAATTCTGGTCGCAATGGAAATCTGAGGCGCATCATAAGGCGCAAATCCAACAAACAACGCATGGTTCGGCCGGTTCGTCACCTGCTGCGCAGTTCCTGTCTTGCCTGCAACCGAAACCGGAAAATCTTTGAAGTGATCATTATTTTCCACTACCATGCGCATACCGGAATGAATAGCTTCCCATTGCTGCGGCATCAGAACATCAATCTGGTTTTTGACTTCCGGGGCATAGGATTCCAATACGTTCCCATCAGAGTCCTGTATCTCCTTTAACAAAGTCTCCTGGTAAACAGTACCTTTATTGGCAACAGCTGTAACATATCTGCCAAGCTGTGTCGTCGTATAGTTGTTATTACTCTGGCCGATAGAAGCGGTAATTGGGTATTCATCCGCCACCTGGGGGGAATACTCCGGTATCTCAATACCCGTATTATCATCCAGCCCGTATAAAGATGCATATTTCTGAATCAATGATATACCCTTATTCTCATTGTAGATATTATTATTTAAACTAAGCCGGTACCCGGTTTCGTAGAAAAAATAGTTACAGGAATGCCGTATAGCTTCCGAAACATTGATTTCTCCATGATTAGAAGGAAACGCCCAACACTTCGGCCCTTTCTCTTCCAAACGCGTAAACCGTC
>CAJUPF010000073.1 GCA_910588565.1 uncultured Lachnospiraceae bacterium | reverse complement strand
GCCTCCACCGGACGTTATCCGGCATCCTGCCCTGTGAAGCCCGGACTTTCCTCAGCTGCATTCTGCAGCCGCGATCATTTGCTCTACTTATTCCATAATCCTATCATAACTTTTCTCAGAACGCAATGACTATTTGATTTTTATGGTAATCGTTCCTTTCTTATTGGTTCCATCCGTTGCGGCAGCTGTGATTTTTACAGACTTGCCTTTCCCTGCTTTCTTCGCCGTTACCACGCCTTTTGTATTGACCGTCGCGTATCTGCTGTTGGAAGTTGACCACTTTAAAGTCTTATTGGCGCTTTTCCCGGTTGTCGCAACGTTTGCTCTGATCACCAGTTTTTTTCCTGCTTTTACCGTTTTCTTTTTTGTTTTGGAAGATAATGTAATCTTCTTTACCGCGTGGCGCATGATTTTCAGCTTTACAGAAGCCTTTACGCCGCTGCCGTCATCTGCGTACGCAGTAATTGTTACTGTTTTTCCAATCCCTGCTTTCTTCGTTTTTACAACACCGGAGGCGTTCACTGTCGCCGCCTTTGTATTGTCAGATTTCCAGACGACTTTTTTATTTGCTGCACCCGCAGGCGCTGCGGCTGCGCTTAACTTAACACTCTTTCCTGCTGCTATTTTTTTATATGGCGCCGCAATTTTTATCTGGGTCACTTTTTTCCCGGCAGCAGCTCCCTGGTTTCCAGTATTTCCTCCGTTTCCAGTATTTCCTCCGTTCCCGGAGCTTCCTTCGTTTCCGGTATTTCCTTCGTTTCCAGTATTTCCGCCATTCCCGGAGCTTCCTTCATTTCCGGTATTTCCTCCGTTTCCGGAATCTCCTTCATTTCCAGTGCTTCCTCCGTTTCCAGTATCTCCTTCATTCCCGGAGTCCCCTTCATTTCCGGTATCTCCTTCATTCCCGGAATCCCCTTCATTTCCGGTATCTCCTTCATTTCCGGTATTATCTTTCGGTATTCCGCGCATCAGTCTTAGTTCTGCGGCAGAAGCAAAACCGCCATGGCCTTCGACAACTTCAAACCGCAAATATCTTACTGCACCAGCTGTACGGAATATCGTTGATTTTTCACTTTTATCATCTGCCCATACGCCGGTGCGCACAACGGTAAAGTCCGCATCTGTCAGCGCACTCAGCGCTTTATCAGAATTACTTGTTAATATTCTGTATTTTGTAGCAATTCCATTGGCGTCTTTATCCTGCCTTGGCAGGTAATACAACTGATACAAATCTTCATATGCCTCACCCAGATCAATTGTCAGATAATGCGGCAGAGTGCTTGCGCCGCTTCCCCATTTACAATGCCAGTGGGTGCTTGTATCTTTGTCGATTGCCTTAGAAGCTTCATTGCCTGACTGCTGCGAATCTGCCTGAATATTTTTCCCTGCCAGGCTGATTTCTTCGGTTTCCATTTCAATCTCTACCAAATCGTTCAACGCCTGGGTTATATTCTCCGCCGCCTGGGAAATTTCTTTTTCTGACGCCTCCGACCCAAGGGACTTTCCGCTATCATACGCTTCCTTCACTTTTTTCCAGGAAATTTCCGTAAATGCAGCCTCTGCCTGATTTTCCACTTCTGCTATCGCCGCATCCAGCGCGCGCCATTTTTTCAGTTCTGATGCAGCTGCCAAAACAGCCGCCGTCTTAGCTTCCACCGTTGCAGTATCTGCTCCTGCCGGAAGATTTCCAGCTTCTTTCAGCAGACTTGTGAACCGATTCCATCTTTCCTGTCCAAAATCATACATTTCCGCAGACAGGGAAGATGCCTCCCGAATTGCATTGTTTAACGCAATTCTTGCTTCGCCGTTTACAGTGACAAGATCCTCAAGCTTCCAGCTGTCGCTCCATGAAATCGTCAGAGACTGCGTCTGGCTGTCGAGCTGGATCGGAAGCCACTGGTATCTGGAATCCTTCAGGTTATTTTTATGCCATTTGTCTCCCATATAGATAAAGCATCCATCTTTGCCCTGTACCGGAAGCACATATGCGCTCTGTCCGCCAAATGAAATATCGGCGTCTGTCCCAATACATGGGTTTTTCAAACCGGACATCTGGAACGGTCCGTTTCTGCCTTCCGCTGACATTCCCTCCCGAATATTATCTGTTACAGAATATCCCATCTGATTTGGATCCCATCCGGTACACCCTGAGGTAATTATATAGTAATGATCCTGATATTTAAACAGCGCTGGCGCTTCTCTTGCGTAATAGCCCTTGCTTCCATTTTTGTCAATATAATTTCTGCTGTATAATCCGGTCAGGCCAGTATAATCCTCATTTAACTCCGCAATATAAAGCGTCCAGTTATCCTCGGACGAATAGACAAGATACGCGCTCTCCCCATCCAAGAACAGAGTCATATCGCGGCTTTCCGCTCCATTTGGATTGATGGTATCAATCAGCTTAAACGGGCCTGTCGGGGAATCGCTGACGGCAATCCCTGTCTGCGCCAAAGAATAATTTCCGATTCCTTCCCCGTCTTTGTGGAACCACATCACATAATTATTGTTCTTTTTATTGTAAATAACTTTTGGCCGCTCCATAACGCAGTTCCAGTTTAATTTATTATAAAGCGCCTGTTTCTCCGCCGCTGTCATACCCTCGTACAGTGCGTTTAACCTGGCGATATAAGCTTTGGAATTGTACTTTTCCAGGGTATCAAATTCCGATACCGCTTTCCCTTCCTGCTTGGCCGCCTGATACTCTGCAGAAGATTCCGCCAGATAAAGCGGCGTATCGTCTGTCACTCCCTCCTGCGGCAAACCTTCTGCAGGCTCGCCCGGCGTAACCGTTCCCGTCCCTGGCAGAAACGCCGGATTGTTAAACACCGGAAGCGCCACGCCTTCATTTTTCCAGTTATACAAATCCGTAGAAGAATAGCAGGAAACGCCGATTGCAACGATGCCGCCGGTCGAAGTATGGTTTTCGCCCTTATGTTCGCCGTACCAATAGTATTTCTGTGTCGCCTCATCCCAGATCACACAGCCGCCATGCGCCTGAATCATCTCATTTTTATGATCCATCCACTGAATATTCGGCGAAATACTGTCATAAACAACTTCCGGCTCACCCGATTCCAGACGATTTAACTCTTTTTGGATGGCAGCGGCCTGCTGCTGCAGCTCCTCTTCCACAGCAAGCGGCTGCGCAAGAAGCGCGTTCCCCTTCGCAGCCAATGCCTGCAATTTTGCAATATCCGTATCATGCTCACTGATATACTGCTCGGCTTGTTTCACAACAGTATCCAATGCCGCACGGTCTGCCGCCAGATCCGTTTCCCCTCCAACTGCCAGGTGAATTTCTGCCGCTGAAGTATACTGATCGTATTCTCCCGCGCTGTTTCCTTTGGTATGAGTCGACGTCAGCTTGACATATTTTGCAGAGACCGGCGCAAACGTTGCGCTTTTTCTTCTTTGTCTTCAGCCCAGCTTCCGATGGCAACTTTGGTAAAGCTGTCTTCCTCGCTGTCCGTCTCACTGACAGATATCTCATAAGCTAAGATATCGCCGTTCCACTGATAGTTCTCTCCCTTTTTATCCTGTCTTGGCAGATAGCGGAGCTGCGTCAGGTTATCATATACGTCGTCCAGTTCCAGAATAATCGAATGCGGAACCGGAACATATCCTGTATCCCAGGAAGTATGCCATTTGGTAGAGGAATCTCCGTCTATGGCATTTGCCGCCGCCTCCTTTGCGCTTTCTGCCGACGCCTGCATACTGCTTTGCGGAATATCCCCAACTGTTTTTGCATTCCCTGCATACACAGCTCCTGCAGCAGCGGGTGATACATTTGTCAACACCATCCCCATACACAGCAGCAGAGCCGGCCATCTTGTCCTGATTCGTTTTTGCTTACCCTTCATCGTTTTTCCCTCCGGTTTTTTAGTATTTCCATTATATATTGTCCGTCCAAATTTTTGTTCTCAAATACAACCTGTTTTCACTCATTTTTGACACAAAAAAGGATGGCCTTTTCTTACCACCCTTTCAATGCTTTTATATTATAATTTACAAACCCTGTTTCTGATCTCTGCTTTAATTTCCATTGCTTGGGCGATTCCCCCACAATCTTGCCAAAGTTACGTTCCAGTGTGGAAACGGACGAAAATCCAACCTTCCAGGCAAGCGTATGCATGGAAATATCTTCTTTCAGCAGAAACCGGCAGGCTTTCTGAATCCGGATATTATTGATATATTCCAACGGGGAAAGATGGATACATTCAGCAAAGATCCTGCGGAAATACGTTTCGCTGATATGGCAGATTGCCGCCAGCTCGCTGATTTTCAGTTTTTCTGCATAGTGTTCCTCAATAAATAAAAGCGCCGGACGGATCTTTTCCGCATATGCAGAATAAGGCGCATGGCCTGCCGAAGTGGAATCGTTCAGGCGAATCAATTCCTGAAGGAACACATACAAATACCCATTGGCTGCTTCCCGGTCCCATTCTCTCTGCTCCCGGTTCTCCTCTAAAATCGCTGTTATCACATTTGACAGCATCGGATATTCCTCAGAAGCAATCAAAACCGGGACATTTAAAATATTCTGCAAAGTCTGTGCTTTCGCATACGGATCTTTTGCATAGCATTTTTCTATAAATCCATATAAATCAATATATAGAAATTCCCAAAAACAAGTACTGCCTTTTGCACTGTGAACGCCATGCGGAAAATTACCTGGAATCAGCGAAATCGTTCCCTTCTGATAGGGCTGGTATCCCTCACCAAGATAGACGATCCCGCTCCCATAATGGCAGAACCCAACTTCAAAGTAATTGTGAAAATGCTGTATCTCTGTACAATATGTGGTAATCCACTTTTCACCCAGCAATGCCAGATCATATCTTCCTACCGGCATTTCATAATAACGAAATTCCTCTTTTGGCATTTTCTTTTCTTCCATCCGCACCTCAGCCTTTCTTCTGCTGCCGGCTGCTGTCCTGCGGCGGCAGCTCCCATGACTTCCCTGCTACGGACATCCGGCTATACATGAAAACAGCTTCCACCGATAAATTCCCGTATAATCGAATTGCTTGCGATTTTTTCACTGGGCACCGGAAGAAAATAATCCAGGAATTTTAACAGACGTTTTGCTTCCATATACTCCGGCGCCTCCTTACTAATATTGAACAGCAGCGGTTCCGCATACGCTTTCAATACAGAAAGTTCATAAATCAGCCCGGAATTAAACATAATATCAGCGCTGTCCTGATGCGGGAAAATATAATTTTCTTCCCCCCGCCGGACAGAATTCCACATCGCAATCGTCTCCCGCGCAGAAGTTCCCCTGGTTCTTGCATCCCGGACAATCCGCCGGATCAGCCTCCCGTCTGTCGTCGGCAGATAGTTATGCTCGTCAATATCAATCTGCGTCAGGGCGCTGATAAAAATTTTAAACTTGCTCTCTTCCGGCAGAGAATAGGAAAGTTTGCCATTCAATCCATGAATGCCTTCAATCACCAGAATATCGCCCTCTCCCAGCTTCATCTTTTTGCCCTTATATTCCCGCCTTCCGGTCAGAAAATTAAATGTCGGGCATTCGATCTCCTCCCCATTCAGAAGCGCTGTCATATCCCGGTTAAATAATTCCACATCCAGCGCCTCCAGGCACTCGAAATCAAAGTTGCCATCCGCATCCCGCGGAGTTTTCGACCGATCCAGATAATAATCATCCAGACCAAATGGATGCGGGCGCAGGCCCAAAGCTGACAGCTGAATGGACAGCCTGTGAGAAAATGTCGTCTTTCCAGAGGAAGAAGGACCCGCAATCATCACAAATTTCCGATCCCCGGAAGAAGCAATCATCTGTGCCATCTGTCCAATCCGCTGCTCCATCAAAGCTTCCTGCACCATAATAATCTCCTGCATCCTGCCGGAAGCAATCGCATTGTTCAACGTCCCAATCGTATCGACGCCCATCGTACGCCCCCATTCCCTCGAACGTCTGATTGCGTCAAAATATTTGACAGAAGGCTTAAACTCTGCAACTACCCTTGTGTTCTTATCCGGAAACATCAGTACAAATCCATCCTGGTATAACTGCAGATCAAAATATTTCAGATATCCGGTATGCGCTGCCATGTATCCATAAAAATAATCCTTATAATGATCCAGAGAATAAATATTAACCTTTGAACTCCTGCGGTAGCGGAACAGACACTCCTTCTCCCGCATACCCACTTCGCCAAACAGCTCTACCGCATCGTCAGTCCCGATGCTGTTTTTCAAAATAGGAATTTTCTCCTCCGCCAGCCTTAGCATCTCTTCTTTCAGCTGATCCAAAAGCTGCTGATCCGGTTTTCCGTAATGTTCAAGCTCACAGTAATAAGCCTGGCTGATACAGTGCAGCACCCGCACTTTTGACGTTTCCTTCCCCAGCAGATTATACAAAGCCTTCTGCATCAAAAGCGTAACGCTTCTGCGGTACGTCTTCTGTCCCGCCTTATCCGCTGTTGTGACAAAACGGACTTCACCGCTCTTTTTGATCCTTTTATGCAATTCACGGAGACGGTTATTTACTAATACCAGCACAATATCATCCTGATACTGTTTCTGGTATTCCTCCACAAGCTCAAAATACTGTGTACCCTTTTCGTATTCTTTTTCTTCCCCAAAAATCGTAAGCCTTACCATTTCTTTACCCATAGCATCCCCCTATCCTATCCAGTACGGAAACGTAATCTTCTGTGTCACAAGCTCCAGATCCCTGCAGCGGATCTCCAGATATTCCTTCATATACCGGATAAAAATATGCTCCAGTCCATAGTGTCCCGCGTCAATAATGCAAAGTCCCTTTGCCACTGCGTCAATCCCATCATGATGATCGATATCCCCGGTAATCAGCACATCAGCGCCATGCGCAATCGCATTGCCAATCTCACTTCTGCCGGAGCCAGGCGAAACTGCCGCCCTGCGAATCACCCGCTCCGGATCCCCAAATACTTTCACATGAGACAGAGAAAACATCGCCTTCACAAAATCCGCACAGCGTTTTAAAGCCAAAGGCTCCATAAGAGCGCCCACTCTGCCGATCCCTTCCTCCCTGCCGTCACACACTTTCACAACATCCAAAACCTCCGGCTCCTCTAACCCCAGCATTGCCGCCGATAAATCCGCCATACCTTTTACATCAAAATTGGTATGCATCGCATAATACGCAATATCATGCTTAATCAGCCCAATCAGCCGCCTTCCGATAAAGTCATCTGCTGTAATCCGCTTTATCCCTTTAAAAATCAGCGGATGATGCGTCAGCAGCAAATCCGCTTCCGCCTGTACCGCCTCTTCCACAACTTCATCCGTAGCATCCAGCGCAATATAGACTTTGCGGATTTCTTTATCCAAATTCCCGGCTAACAGCCCTACATTATCCCAATCACAAGCAAACTCCACCGGAGACTGCTCTTCCAATATCCGTACCAATTCCTTTCCTTGCACCTGCCATTCCTCCTCCCTCTTTTCATATCGCTCCGTAATCTCCCTTCGATTCAGCCGCCCCACTGGAAAGCCCTCTCTACAAATCCAATCTCCGCCAAAACCTCCTGCCTGCGCAGCTGGACAGCTTCCCCCGCCCGATTCTCTAACTCCTCCAAAATCTTTTCATACGTCCCCATCTTATACCGCAAATAATCCTGCAACACACCCTGCCGTTGATTCAGCAAACATTCCCCATAACGATACACCACCTGCCACTCTTCCCCTGAATACGCTTCCCTTTGCTTATGGTTCACCAAATCCTTCTCTATCGTAACATGCATCATCGGATAATATTTCCCCTCTTCCAATACCATATCCTCCCGATCGATGCAATATCCCCCTTTCCGGTACAGATATTCCCGCACGCCAGAAATATCCGACTGCGGCTGCAGTACCAGTTCCTTCGCAGAGCGGATCACCGCTTCCCCTTCCTGCAAAATATGAAGCATCACATTGCCGCCCATCCCGGCAATCAGGATGCAATCCGCTTCCCCCTCCAAAAGCCCTGCTACTCCGTCCGAAAGCCGGAATGTTATGTAATCACCCAATCCAAAAGCCGCCGTATGCTCCTTTGCTCTCTGCAGGGGATCCTTACGGATATCCATGGCAAATGCCTTTGGAATCTTCCCTGATTGAAGCAGATAAATCGGAATATACCCGTGATCTGTCCCAACATCCGCCAATACGGCCCCATTTGATACCATATCTGCCAGATGCGACAGCCGTTCTGAAAGTTTTATCATATTATTCCAGATAATCCTTTAACTTGCGGCTTCTGCTTGGGTGACGCAGTTTTCGCAGCGCTTTCGCCTCAATCTGGCGAATCCGTTCTCTGGTAACATTAAATTCCTTGCCGACTTCCTCTAACGTCCTTGCCCGGCCGTCCTCTAAGCCAAAGCGCAGCGTCAGCACCTTCTGTTCGCGCTCCGTCAGTGTCCCAAGCACTTCCTGAAGCTGTTCTTTCAGCAGAGTAAACGCCGCAGCGTCCGCCGGAACCGGAACATTGTCATCCTGGATGAAATCACCCAGATGACTGTCTTCTTCTTCTCCAATCGGCGTTTCCAAAGAGACTGGTTCCTGGGAGATTTTTAAAATCTCACGCACGCGCTCCACCGGCATATTCATCTCTTCTGAAATCTCTTCCGGCGTAGGTTCCCGCCCTAATTCCTGCAGCAGCTGGCGGCTTACACGGATCAGTTTGTTAATCGTCTCTACCATATGCACCGGAATACGGATGGTACGCGCCTGGTCTGCAATCGCCCTGGTAATTGCCTGACGAATCCACCAGGTCGCATACGTGGAAAATTTATAGCCTTTGCGGTAATCAAACTTCTCGACCGCCTTAATCAGCCCCAGATTGCCCTCCTGAATCAGGTCCAAAAAGAGCATACCGCGCCCCACGTACCGTTTGGCAATGGATACGACCAGGCGCAGATTCGCCTCGGCCAGCCGCTTTTTCGCCTCCTGATCCCCAAGCTCCATACGCTTTGCCAGCTCGATTTCTTCTTCCGCGCTAAGCAGCGGCACCTTGCCGATTTCTTTCAGATACATACGCACCGGATCTTCAATGCTGATGCCGTCAGGAACGCTGAGATCGATTTTCTCAACTTCGATTTCATCCTCATCGGTAATCAGGATATTGTCATCATCGTCATCGTCCGTAATCCGCAGCACATCAATACTGTTAGTCTCCAGGCATTCCAAAATCTTCTCAAATTCTTCTGCATTCAGCTCCATCTTCTGGAAAAAATCATTGATTTCCTGATATTCGAGAACATTTTTCTTCTTTTTGGCAATTTCGACAAGTTCTTTTAATTTCTCGTTCAGCCTTTCCTCCCGCGCTGCCGGGTCGATGCTGCCAGAAGTTGCGTTCTCAGCTGTTATGGCTTGATTTTTCTTTTCTTCCATGTTTCCTTCCTCTCATAGTTAACTATCTGTATTCTGTCCTTATTCGATAGAAATATGCAATTTTTCCAATTGTTCTAACTGACGTTTGTCTAAAATTAACTGCTGCAGTCCTTCCATGTCCGTAGGCGCCAGGCGCGCCGTGCGGTAGTTGATGCTGTTTTGTTTCATCCGGATTATGGTTTCCCTGAGAGCTTTCTCCCTATCCGCCCCGGACTCCACATCCCGGATATGCGTATGAAACATAGAGGCGATTTCTCTCTGATCCTCCCCCTCTTCAAACATACTGACAATTTTCGCAAGGTTTAATTCCCCGCCGCTTTGCAGCTGCTCATACACAATCGAAGCTGTCTTCTGGTAAATATCTTCTGTAAAATCCTTTGGCCCAATATACTTGCGAATTACGGAAAACAGTCTGGTATCCTCAATCAGCCAGGTCAGCAGCAGCTTCTGGGAGCGTTTCATTCCGTCTTCCTTTTTCTTATTCCTGTGAGTCCCAGATTTCAGTTCCTTCCGCTCTGGCACATATCCGCCCTTTGCCGCTGCCGAATATACCAGCTTACGCAGTTTTTCAAATCCGATCTGATATTTAGCTGCAATTGCTTCGATATAATTTTCCCGCTCCAGTTCCTCCGTAAAGCCCAGGAGGCGCTTTGCGGTTTCATTGTAAAAAGATGTCTTGCCCTGAGGATCTGTAAAATCATACTCTTGCTCCAGCATGCGGATTTCAAACAGAAAACTGTTCTCTGCCGCATCGATCCGCTTCTGATACGCATCCGCCCCCAAAGCCTTGATAAATTCATCCGGATCTTTATATGGTTTTAAATCAATCACCTTCCCCACAAGCCCGGCTTCCTTCAGCAGGGGAATTGCCCGAAGCGCTGCTTTTACTCCGGCGCCGTCGCTGTCGTAGGTCAGATAGACTTCTTTTCCATATCGTTTTAACAGATTGGCATGCCCGCTGGTCAAAGAAGTTCCAAGCGAAGCAACCGCATTGTCAAAACCTGCCTGATGCAGGGAAATCACATCCATATAGCCCTCGCACAGCAAAAGCTGCGGCCGTCTGGAAGCGCGTGCAATATTCAGCCCGTACAGATTTCTGCTTTTGTCAAAAATCTTCGTCTCCGGCGAATTCAGATATTTGGGTTCTCCCTCTCCCATCACACGTCCGCCAAACCCAATTACTTTATTGTGTACATCCATAATCGGGAACATCGCCCGGTTCCAGAATTTATCCCGGCCTCCTCTCCTCTCATCATAGGAAATCAGCCCGGAATCCCGCAGCAGTTCATCCTGATAGCCCATTTTCTTCAGATAGCGGTACAGATCGTCGCCATACTTGTCCGAATAACCAAGGCCAAATTTCTGCATCGTCTCTCTGCTAACTTCCCGCTTCTTAAAATACTCCAGCGCCTGCTGCCCGTGCTCGCTGCGCAGCAGCATATAATAATATCTGGCTGCCTCCTTATTGATTTCAAGCAATTGCTGCCTCCTGTCCGCCTCCTGCCGCATCCGCGGGGTATATTCCTGCTCCGGCAGGCTGATTCCGGCCCGTTTCGCCAGCTCCTGCACTGCTTCCGCAAAACTGAAATTTTCATATTCCATCAGAAATGTAAATACATTTCCGCCAGCGCCGCAGCCAAAACAGTAATACATCTGCTTCGACGGCGTTACCGAAAAGGACGGCGTCTTCTCATTGTGAAACGGACAGAGCCCAAAATACGTACTCCCCGATTTCTTCAGCCTGACATAGCCTGAAATCACATCTACAATATTATTTCTCGAACGGACTTCTTCAATGATATCCTCCGAATAAAACGGCAAGGCGCTCTCCCTCCCTTCTCCTGTTCTGCTGTCCGCACTCAGGTATGCCCACAAACAGTACCCACACTGGAACATACAATGCTCCGTACGCCTATACAAATGCGGACAATCCTCAGTATCCGTCTACCTGCCAGGCCTGGGGCAGAAAATACTCATTGAATTTGGCAATGGCATACTGATCGGTCATACCTGAAATATAGTCGCAGACAACCCTCTGCTTTTTCTCCCCTGCCTTGAGCATATCCGTATATTTCTCCGGAATCAGCTCCATATGCCCCATATAATAAGTATACAGCTGTTCTAACAATCCTCTAGCCTTAATCTCTTCCCCCTTTGCCACCGGATTCTGATACACATGCGTAAACATAAAACGGCGCAGTTCCCGCATGGCTTCTTCCACTTCCCGGGACATTCTGATGTCATCCCTGCCAATGCTGTTTATAATTATATTATGTATCAGTGTATTCAAACGTTCCCTTGTGGTATTCCCCAAGGTATTGCGCAATTCCTTTGGGATATCCTCCGTTATCAGAATATGTGCCCGTACCGCGTCATCAATATCATGGTTGATATATGCGATTTTATCAGAGAAACGGACAATTTTGCCTTCTAAGGTATGGGGCATGGTACTTGTCTGATGATTTAAAATACCGTCCCGCACCTCCCAGGTCAGATTCAGGCCTTTGCCGTTTTTCTCCAATTTTTCTACAATCCTGACACTCTGCACATTGTGACGAAACCCGTCTTCACAAAGAGAATTCAGTATAAACTCCCCTGCATGGCCAAACGGCGTATGCCCAAGATCATGTCCTAATGCAATCGCTTCTACCAGATCCTCATTCAGCCGCAGCGCTTTGGCGATCGTCCTGGCATTCTGAGATACTTCAAGCGTATGGGATAACCTGGTACGATAGTGATCCCCTTTGGGCGTCAAAAATACCTGGGTCTTATTTTTCAGCCGCCGGAACGCCTTACAATGCAAAATCCTGTCTCTGTCCCTCTGAAATACCGGACGAATATCACAGGGAGCTTCTTCCCGCTCCCGGCCCCTGGAATGAACGCTTAACGTCGCATAGGGGCTTAACGTCTCCCGCTCCATTTTCTCAATGTCCTCACGGATTGTCACACTTGCCACCTCCTGTATTATATTTACTGTATTTATTAGATTTTTCCTTTTTTTCTTACAAAAATCGAGCAGGAAAAATTTTTCCTGCTCAATCCTGTGATTCTTTTTCCGTGATATGAAACTGTCCCATTCCTTTGTTCAGCAGACGCGCCGTATGTTCTGCTTTTCTGATATCCCGCATCATTCCGGCCGTGCTGGCGTCTAAGCGAGCCATTTGATCCGCAGCTTTCGATAAATTCGCCTCTTTGCTTTCCATCCTGCCGCAAATCTGTCCCATGGATTTTTGAAGACGGTCTAAATTTGCGGACAGTTCCTCCGCTTCTGTGTGAAAACTCGATGAAATAAAATCCAACTCTCCTGCATCGCGAATATAACTCTCCGCCATTTTGACAAACTCCTTGCAAGCGGAATAAATCTCCGTATCCAAAAACTCCATCAGACGCATGGTACTGCCATCTAAGTTATGGACAGCGCTTACGACCTCTTCTGCTGCCCACTGGATATTTTCAACCGCTTTCATAGATTCTTCTGTCAAAATACGGATTTCATCGGTAACAATTGCGTATTCTTTGCCTGCTATGCCTGCTTTGGCAGCTTCCACGCTTGCGTTTAAGGACAATAAATTGACTTTTTCCAGTGTCTTCATCACCGATTCCGATAAGGCTGTGATTTGTCCTGCCAGCCCAGCGTCTTTTAGCTCCCTGATAAGGCCTTCTTTCATATCCTTCTTGTTCTTTCGGACAATTTCCTGTTTTTCTTCTGCGGACTCTCTGGCTGCTTCGGCACGTTCTCTGATATCCCTGACCCATCCCAAGCTGTCCTCTGCCCGCGAAGCTATCCCCTGAATGGATGCCTCCATCTCTGCCGAAAGCCCGGATACCTCTTCTAAAACCACCGACGTCTCTTTCATGGAAGCCATGATCTGTTCTAAATTGCCTGCGATACCCGCTATCTCACTGCCGACTTTGGTACCCAGTGAGCCGGCGCCTAATACAGACCGTGTAAGCCCGTTTGCCGCATGTTTTACTTCCCCATATAAGCTTCCCAGATTCTTACGGGTCTCTTCCATAATCCCCGCCGCTTCTTCTCCCGGCGTCTCTGAAAAATCTCCTTTTGCCAGTTTCTTTAAAGCTGTCTCAGTCTGGCGGAATATCTTTGCCATACCGCCGTAAATCCAAATCAGAAACAAAAGGATAAGCACGGCACAGGCAATCGATACCATCCCAAACACCTTTGTCTGCTCAGAGGCAACTACCGTCAGCGCCTGCCTAAGTTCCGGTTCTTCGATGCTGCTTTCTCCATCCGGCGTCTGATGTTCCTGCCCGATCAATTCGATTGTCTTTTCCTGCATCTGCTCCATCGATTGATGCAAAAAAAATATGCCAAATGCCGCAAACAGGATAAATATAACTCCAAGACAGCATAATTTCATTCTCAGCTTCAGATTTTTCATATTGTCCTCCTGGCTGAATATATATCTTCTGCATACTGAAATGGGAAGCCTTTCTTCAAAAGCTTCCCATCTACTACGAATGCAGGAAAAGGGACTTGAACCCTCACGACATTGCTGCCACAGGCACCTGAAGC
>CAJUPF010000072.1 GCA_910588565.1 uncultured Lachnospiraceae bacterium | reverse complement strand
GATGCTTGAAACCACTGCTTTATTGGCCGGATGCCCTGCAGCGGGGTGCAGGGCATCCGTGAATAGTAACACGGTCAGTACAGTAAATGCGCAGACCTGTCTAATGGTCCATAAGACATGTAAGCAGACAATCGTTATCCGTTGGATTCATAAAGCAGAACCGGATATACTTTTGGTTCAGAAACGGAAAGGTAGAACAATCCCGTATCATAAGCCCGTTCTGAATCGCCCGGTCAAACAAATCCTGCGACGTCATATCCTCCCGCAAAATCTTCACAAGCATAAAATTCGCGCTGGGAGGATACGGCTTGTAATCAGGGCTGTCCAAAAGGATCTGATAGATCCGCTTCCGCTCCGAGGAGATCAGTTCTCTGGTTTTTCTGATATACGTTTCATCTGAAAACATCAGTTCTCCCGCAATGACCGCGAGCGAATTAATCGTCCATGGATTTTTCCGTGTATTTATCGCCTTAATCACATCCCGGTTTCCTGTTACCGCATATCCAAGACGCAGCCCAGGCGCGGCAAAAAACTTCGCGGTTCCCCGCAGAATAATAATATTGTTATAATAGTGAGTCAGCGGAATCGAAGTAATCTCCTCGGAATTTTCCGCAAATTCCACATACGTCTCGTCTACCATAACAAAAATATCATACTGCTTGCAGACATCGAGAATCTGACGCATCTGGGATCTTGTAATAGAAGAAGAAGTGGGATTGTTCGGATTGCAGATAACCAGAAGATTCATGCTTTCATTCAGCCGCTCTGTAAAATCCGCCAGATCCAGACGGAACTCATCCTTTTCTTTTAACGGATAATAGTGTGTCGTACCGCCTTCCAGAAAAATTTCCCGTTCATATTCCGAATAGGTCGGCCCAAGAATCATCGCCTTTTTTGGCTGTTCAATCTGGATAAACAGAGAAATCAGTTCCGTAGAACCGTTTCCAACAATAATATTTTCAAAATCAGAGTGAATATACTCGGCTATGCAGCGGCGCAGAGAAGCATATTCCCGGTCAGGATAAGCCGTGATCGCATCCAGATGCTCTGAAAGCGTCTGTCTCATATTCGGAGAAATGCCCAAAGGATTGACATTTGCGGAAAAACTGACAATATCTTCTTTTTTAATATGGTAAATTTCTTCAATTTTTTCCAGGTCACTGCCATGGAAATGATCTGTATGTTTTAACATAATGAACTGCCTCCGGTTGAATTTGTAGAATAAATCGTTTATAATGATAAATAACTGTAATGTATTATAAACATTCTCAGATAAAAATCAACTGAAAGATAAGAAACAGGTGACAGTGTGCGTAAAAGGATAAAAGAACTGGCTGAAGGCAGGGTGGAGGTTTCAAAACCAATCGTGGAATTTTCATCTGACAAACTGGAACTCGAAGTGTTTGAAGGTGAAGATTATAAGGGATATTTTACAATTACAAGCAGCAATCAGATCCCGATCAAAGGCCGTGTCTACTCTGCAAATCCCCGGATGGAATGTCTGACAGAGGAATTTGAAGGAATGAGGGCACAGATCGCATTTCAATTCCACAGCACGGGGCTGGTTGAAGGAGATATTTTGAAAGGTGACTTTTTCGTTGAATATAATCAGGGAGAATATAACCTTTCTTTTGCTGTGATAGTTTCCAAACCCTATGAAACTCATACGACAGGAACGATAAAAAACCTGGATCAGTTTGTGGAACTGGCCAGAGAGCACTGGCAGGAAGCAAAGGATATGTTCTATTCTCCAGGGTTCCTGCATCTTTTTAAACAGGATGAAGTGACAGAACGCCTGTTATACGAGGGTATCCGGACAGGGAACCAAACCAGCTGGAATCTGGAAGAATTTCTGTTAGCCTGCCGGAAAAAAGAAGCGGTTTTGATATCGGTCGACTATGATTCCATGCCTGCCGGCGCTAAGAGCGAGGGTGCCCTGCTTACCTTTGAGCATGTAAAGGAGACCCTTCTGCAGAAATTTATTGTTACGAAAAATACCTGGGGGCAGGCGGAGTTTGACGTGTTAAGCGATGCAAAGTTTATCAAACCGCAGAAGAAGAAGCTGACAGCGGATGATTTTCTGGGAAGTGAAGCGACGGTAGGATTTTATCTTTGCCCGGAACATATGCATGCCGGGAAAAATTATGGCAGGCTGACGCTGAAAAATATCCGGCAGGAGATTACCCTTCCCATCTGCGCAAGGAAGGATATGGACGACTGTTCCAATCAGGAGCCCGGTCATACCTCTATGCCATCCGGCAGGAAGAAGGAAATACCCTCCGGGCATACCTCTATGCCGTCTGGCAGGAAAGAGGAAATACCCTCCGGGCATACCTCTATGCCATCCGGCAGGAAGAAGGAAATTAAGCAGCTGCAGAAGCTTTTGGTGGATACTTATATTGATTACCGTTTGAAGCGGATTGTAACCGGAAGATGGGCAATACGGACCTGCAGGACGTTGGATGATCTGATTGCGCGGGATAATTCCAATGTCTGGTACCGCCTGTTAAAGGCGCAGGCATATCTGACAAACGGCCAGAGACAGGATGCGGAATGGATTCTGGAAGAATTTAAACGTAAATATAAAGAGAAAAGCAGCCCTCAGTGGGGATACTATTTGTATATCTGTACGCTTATGGATCAGGAAGAGCTGTATATCAGCCGCCTGACAGAAGAGATTGAACAGATTTTTCTGGAACACAATGACAATCTGCTGTTGTTCTGGTGCCTGCTGTTTCTGCGGCACAGCTATGAAAAGAATCCTTATCGGAAGTTAAGGGCGATTGAAAAGAGGGTTATGGACGGGGAGGACAGCCCTGTATTATATGCGGAAGCTTACTGCCTTTACTGCCAGGAGCCCTATCTGCTTCACCGTTTAACGGAATTTGAACTAAAGATTTTAAACTGGGCCCGCAAACGGCAGGCGCTGAACAAAGCGATTGCAGAGCAGATGATTTCTGTTTTTCCGGAACGGATGCCCTATAAACGATCCGTTCTGTTCCTGCTGGAAGCATGTGACGGGATTCTGGATGTGGAACAGCTGCTTCCGGTGGCATGCGGATATCTGATCCGGAACCAGAAATACGGCAGGCGTTATTTCCGCTGGTATGAAAAAGGAGTGGCAGCCAAGCAGCGGATTACCGGGCTGTATGAGGCATATCTTCTCTCCATGGACACAAGGGCGATCCAGGAACTGCCCAAGGTGATCCAGATGTATTTTAAATACAACAGCCAGCTTAGCTACAAACAGAAAGCGATTCTGTATGTGAATATTATTGCCGCGAAAAAAAGCCAGCCCAGAGCATACGAACAGCACTACCTTGCTATGGAAAAATTCGCCTGGGAGCAGTTAGGACAGGGACATATTGACGATAATCTGGCGGTGGTGTATGAGGAAGCGCTTTCCGGCGGAATTTATCCCCCGGAGATTTGGGAAGCTCTTGCCGACGTGCTGTTTGTCCACAGGCTGACCTGCTTAGAACCGGAAGCTGCCAGGGTAATTGTCCTGCAGAGACAGCTAAAAAAGCCAATGGTTATACCTATAACGGATGGAGAAGCCTATTTCCCATTATATTCCAATGAATATAGTATTCTGATTGAAGACACGCATGGAAAGCGTTACAGCAGCAGTATGTTTTACCAGCTGGAAAAACTGATGTATCCGGCGCGGTATCTGCGGCCCGCCATGAGCCATTCCAAAGGGAAACTCCCGTATCTTTTATACTATTTTGCCAACCGGAGCGCCCAGGAGATTTTTGAAGAAAAAGATCTGGTTCATTTTGAGACGGTAATGGATAGTGAGGAAGTGTCTTCTGCCTACAAATCCTGGCTGTTTCCCAAAATGTGCCGCCTTTTGTTTGCAATGGATTTAACCGATGAGATTCAAACGCGCCTGCAGCAGACAGAGGTATCCAGGATGCCGCCAAAGGATCGGGGATGCATTATGGAAATCTGCATTAAGAAACGGCTTTACGAAGAGGCTTATCAGATTGCGGAAACGTATGGCTGCGAGCATGTCCCCGCTGCCGCCAGGGTGCTTTTGCTCAATAACCAGATACAAAAGACCGGATTTAAAAAAGAGGAACTGCTGCTAAAGCTTACCGTGGATACGTTTTTGGCCGGGAAATATAACGATACGATGCTTTCCTATCTCTGCAGCTGCTATCAGGGCCCGGTTTCTGTTATGGCGTCGATTCTGGAATGCGCCGAGTTGTTTGATCTTTGTGTCTTTCCGCTGGCGGAGCGTATTCTGGTTCAGATGCTGTATACGTCAGAATTTGTAACCAATATGGACGAGATCTACCAATGCTATGAGGAGCGGGGAAATTCCAGGATTAAAGGAGCTTGCCTGACCTTGTTTTCCTATAACAGCTTTGTCCGGAATGCGGTTCCTTTGGAACATTTTTTCCAGTATCTGCGGCGGTTTTACCTGGATCAGGAAGAGATGAATGAGGTTTGTGAACTTGCGCTTTTACAATATTATTCCGGGAATCCGTCCATTCTCAAACAAGATGAAAAGCAGGCGGAAGCATTGCTGGTAAAATATTTACAGCGGGGAACACATTTCGCATTTTTCAAACAGCTGGGCAGCCGTTTTGTAAGGAAGTACCAGCTGTATGATAAATATTATATTGAGTACAGAGGACAGGGGCAGGTTTGGATTCATTATACATTTGCAGACGGTTCCGTGGAAGAAGCAGACTATATTTCAGAAGAGATGACAGAAGTCTATGATGGGGTTTTTGTCAAAAAACTGACCTTGTTTTTGGGCGAGGAAGTCCAGTATTATATTTCTGAGGTGACAGACGGTAAGACGGAAGTTACGGAAAGCGGCATGATACAATGCGTTCCTGAAAAAACGGAAGCGCAGACAGGACGGTATGGACGGCTGAATGAGATGATCGGGCTTTTAGAAGAAGGAAAACAAGACGAATTAGAGGAACGGATGCAGGCATACCGGAGATTAAACCATATCGTACAAGATACATTTACAATTATCGCATAGATGGATAGAAGTTGGAGTAAACAGGATGGCAAAGAGATTTATCGGAATTGATTTAAATGACAAATATGCTATGATTAGTTATTATACCAGAGGAATGTCAGAACCAGGGACTTACAGTACGGTAACAGGTAGTGAGTCCTATCAGATCCCGGTTTGTATTTCCAAAAAAGAAGGAGAAGACTACTGGTTTTTCGGCGAACATGCCAGAACCTATGCTGCGGAAGAAGGCGTGTTCTGTGTGGACGGACTGCTGCGGAAAGCATTGGCGGAAGAAAAGGTGGAATTGGAAGAAACACTTTATGAAGCGTCAGAACTTCTGTTTTTATTCTTAAATGATTTGATTTGCCTTCCATTGCAGCTTGGGGAGGAGACACAGGTAGACAGGCTGGTGATCACAGTAGAATATATGAATCTGGAGCTGCGGAATCTGTTTGGCCTGTTTGCGGAGCGGATCGCGCTTCCGGCGGATCGGCTTTTGCTCCTTGACTATCGGGAGAGTTTCTATTATTATGCTTTAAGTCAGACACCGGAACTTTGCAGCCGTGATGTCGTGTTGTATTATTACACATCCAAAAAGCTGTTTTGCTGGAGGTTAAGCCATGACAGGCAGACGATTCCTCAGGTTGTTACAATTGCGGAAACCCGGTATGAATCCATGCTTCGGGTTCAGGATGAAGAGTTTGCAGTGATTGCGGAAGGGACATTAAGCGGACAGCCTGTCTCTGCTGTGTACCTGATTGGAGACGGCTTTGACGGAGGCTGGATGAAAAAATCCCTTGCCGCTATCTGCCAGGGCAGACGTGCTTTTATGGGAAAAAATCTGTTTAGCAAAGGTGCCTGCTATGGAGCTGCTGTAAAATCAGGACAGATTGTATGGCAGTATGTTTACATGGGGGATAATGAAGTTAAAGTAAACGTCGGGTTAAAGGTGATCAATAATGGGGAAACGGAGTTCCTTACACTGATCAATGCCGGAGACAACTGGTATGAAGCCGGTGGAGAATGGGAAGTGATTTTAGGAGGAAGCCCTGCTTTGGATCTTTATTTTCAGCCGCCGGACGGCGCTGAGGCTATGGTGCGTTCTCTGATACTTACGGATCTGCCCAAGCGGGAGGATCGAACCACAAGACTGCGGATTTGTGTAAAACCAGTGGCTGCAGATCAGATCGGATTTTCCATCCGGGATCTGGGCTTTGGAGAAATTGTAAAAAGCTCGGATCGGATTTGGGAGCATATTGTGAAAGTTTAAACAGGAAGGAAAGAGAAAATGGGAGAACTGTTCTTATGCCAGCGGGAAATTGCTTCTGTACCTTACTTTATCGAAAGTATATCCTTAAATGTTTACTCCCTGGAAGAATTATGTTATTACCTGAAAGAGAATATTGATCTGGTGGATACTTCTTTGATGGAAGAGGAACTTATCAGCTGGATTCAGACAGAATTAAAGTTAACTTCTCTTTCGGAACAGTTAAGCAGGTTAAAGTCAGAGGGAAAAAGCCTGACAGAATTTGTAGCCGCTCTTGCGGCAGGCTGCAATTACTGCACCAAAGAAGAGATTGTCCACATGCGGGAACGCCTTGCTGCATTTGAGAACAAAAGTGAAACGGAGTGCCGGAAAATACGTGCGGACCGCCTTTTAGAAAAGAAGATGTATAACGCCTGCATTTTAGCATACAGCAGGCTTTTAGAACAGCCGGAGGTAACAGGGCTTTTTGCAGGAAATATTTACCACAACTTAGGAACGGCATATGCGGGTCTGTTTTTATTTGAAGATGCTGCCGACTGTTATGGCAAAGCCTATGAAAAAAATCAAAATCCCCGTTCCTTACAGCAGCGGCAGGCGGCTGTAAACCTGGCAGAAGGAATCTTGCCAAAAGAGAACATAACCGCAGAGGAAGCTAAATTATTACAGCCGGAAGAAGAATTAAAAGAATGGGCAGATGCTTATCTAAGAAGCAGCCGGTAAGGGGGAATCATGTCTTTTTTTAAACGGAAAAAAAAGCAAACGACAGAATATATTACAGAACAGGAAAAGCCTCCCGTACAGGATGATATTAAGAAAAGGGTTCCACAGGATATTAAAAGCTGCTGTGAGCAGATGATCGAAGCAGCTAGGGAGTTAAAGGAAGAGCAGGATGAATACCGGGTGGTAACGGATTATCTGAAAGACATTCAGCTGTTAGAGGAATTGGAGGAAGATGAATATGCGGAAATCCGCAGCGCGGCGGAAAAGCTGCGGAATCTGGATCGTGCCCGCAATGAATACCAGAATTCAGAGCGGCGGATCTCCGATGTGCAGTTTATACAGATGCAGCAGGAAGAAGACAGGATTCCGGACGCCATTCTCCGTCTGCAGTCCAACGAGTCCTACCAGGCTTCTATCAAACGGGATATGAACCGGCTCGAAGGGGAAAAAACCGAATGGCAGTACAATAAACTTGAACTGCTGCGGCAGCAGAAACTTTTACGGGGGGCGTCTTTTGCGCTGCTTGGGATATTTGCCATGTGCGTAGCGATCCTGTTTGTACTGCAGACAGGCTTTCGGCAGGATACGAAGATAGCATGGCTGGTCATTTTGTTCCTTGCGGCAGTCTGTGGAGTTGGGATTTTTATTAAAATGTCCCTGAATGAGACAGAGATCCGGCAGTCTGAGGTAAATATGAATTATGCGATTGAGCTGCTGAATAAGATTACGTTTAAGTATGTTAACATTACCAATGCGGTAGACTATGCCAGAGAGAAATACCATGTGAAGAATTCCTATGAGCTGAACTATCTTTGGGAACAATATTTATGTGAAGTAAGGGAACGGGAAAAATTTAAGCAGACGAATGAAGATCTGCAGTATTTTAATACCAAATTGGTACGGCTTTTAAAACGGTACCGCCTGTATGATGCACAAGTCTGGGTCAATCAGACTTCTGCACTGGTGGATAAGAAAGAAATGGTTGAAGTGAAACACAGCCTGATCGTACGCAGGCAGAGGCTGCGTTCCAGAATGGAAATCAATGTCAGGAACTTAAAGGATCTCAGGAACAGGATCGATAAGATGCTGACTAAGCAGAATATGTATACGCCGGAGATACGGGATATTATTGATTCGATTGATCAGCTGAATGTTTCGTAGAATAACAGTAAGGGAGACATAATGAAGGAAAAAGGCGAATTGGCGGAAGAATTATTTTATCAGGGATATAATTGCGCCCAGTCTGTGGCGGGAGCATTTGCAGAGGAAATGGGAATGGATTTTGATGCGGCTGTAAAATTGGCGTCTTCCTTTGGCGGCGGTATGGGCAGGCTGCGGGAAGTCTGCGGCGCAGTCAGCGGTATGTTTCTTGCGGCGGGCGCTATCTGTGGATATTCTGATCCAAAAGATCCGGCAGCAAAAAAAGAACATTACGAGAGAATCCAGCTTTTGGCAGCCAGATTCAAAGAAGAAACCGGAAGTATTATCTGCCGTGAATTGTTAGGCAGTATGGGCCAAGATACCAATCCCACCCCGGAAGCACGGACGGCAGAATATTACAGAAAACGGCCCTGCCCAAAGATGATCCGGCTGGCGGCGGAAATTCTGGAGAATTATTCCTTGACAAATCAGGATGGATCGGATATTATATAGCGGTATGCCGCACAGTGAGGTTTAAGACTGCAAAGAGGCAGCACCGCAACTGGCGAGTAATGATAATAGGAGGTGCCATATGTACGCAATTATAGCAACAGGCGGTAAGCAGTATAAAGTATCCGAAGGCGATATCATTACCATTGAAAAGCTTGGTGTTGAAGCTGGTGAGAAAGTTACGTTTGATCAGGTGATCGCAGTATCCGACGAGGGACTTAAGATTGGAGACGCTGTGGCAAATGCAACTGTAGAAGCTTCTGTAGTAAAAGAAGGCAGAAGCAAAAAGGTCATCGTATACAAATATAAGAGAAAAACCGGCTATCATAAGAAACAGGGACACAGACAGGCGTTTACACAGGTTAAGATCGAAAAGATTAACGCTTAGTCTAGGATACCGATATGATTTTGGTAACGGTTTACAGAAACCAGAATGAACAATATACCGGTTTTGACTGTATGGGACATGCAGGTTTTGCAGAAGCAGGAGAGGACATTGTGTGCGCAGGGGTTTCCGCCCTTGTAATCAATACAATCAACTCCATTTCCTGTTTTACCGGAGAAAAATTCCATGTAGATTCTAAGGAAGAAACAGGGGAGATTTCATTTCGCTTTCAGAAGACGGCAGAGCATGACGGAGAGCTGCTGATGAACGCGCTGGTTCTTGGCCTGCAGGGAATCCAGAACAATTATGGAGCCGGATATATCACTCTTAACTTCAAGGAGGGGTAAGACAATGTTAAACATGAATTTACAGTTTTTTGCACATAAAAAGGGAGTTGGTTCTACCAAGAACGGTCGTGATTCTGAATCCAAGAGATTAGGTGCGAAAAGAGCGGATGGACAGTTCGTAAAAGCCGGAAATATTTTATACAGACAGCGCGGAACCAAGATTCATCCAGGTGTTAACGTTGGAAGAGGCGGAGACGATACATTATTCGCTTTGGTAGACGGCGTACTGCGTTTCGAGAGAAAAGGAAGAGATAAAAAACAGGCTTCCGTTTATCCGATAGCAAGCAACGAATAAGAGGATTTTCCAGACCCGACTTTTAAGCCGGGTCTGTTTTATATACGCAGGGAAAGACATTTCTAGAGCGTGTTTGAAAATTCATTCCCGCCATCTGCACGCCCCACTTTGCGTGATATTTGCGCCAAATTCGGTCAACGTAGCCCGCTACGCCTCCCTCATTTGGTACAAATCTCCCACAAATTGTGACGAACATCTTACGGAAAGCAATTTTCAAACACGCTCTAGCGGATGATTCTCTCTAAATGAGGTGAAAGTAATGTTTGCAGATCGAGCAAAAATAATAATTAAATCAGGAAAAGGCGGAAATGGCCATGTCAGCTTCCGCCGTGAAAAGTATGTTCCAAACGGCGGGCCGGACGGTGGTGATGGCGGAAGAGGCGGCGATATTATTTTTCAGGTGGATGAAGGAATCAATACCCTCAGCGACTACCGCTACAAGCGCAAATTTGCAGCCAAAGGCGGCGAGGATGGCGGCAAGCGGAACTGCCATGGCAGAGATGGAGAAGATCTGATCTTAAAAGTTCCGGCCGGAACAGTGATCAAAGACGCAGAATCCGGCCGGGTTATTGCAGATATGTCCGGCGGCAATCACAGACAGATTATCTTAAAAGGCGGAAGAGGAGGGCTTGGCAACCAGCATTATGCCACAGCTACCATGCAGGCGCCCAAATATGCCAAGCCTGGACAGGAAGCTATGGAACTTGAAGTCCTCTTAGAGCTGAAAGTCATTGCAGACGTAGGCCTTGTAGGGTTTCCAAATGTTGGGAAATCGACATTGTTGTCCCGTGTGACCAATGCACAGCCCAAAATTGCCAATTATCATTTTACGACCTTAAGCCCGAATTTGGGAGTAGTGGATTTGGAAGGCAGTAAAGGATTTGTAATTGCAGATATTCCGGGGCTGATCGAGGGCGCATCGGAAGGCGTCGGTTTGGGACATGAATTTCTGCGCCATATTGAACGCACAAGGGTAATGATTCATATGGTAGACGCAGCTTCTACAGAAGGCAGGGACCCGATCGCAGATATTTATGCCATTAACAGAGAATTAGACAGCTATAATCTGGATCTAATGAAAAAACCACAGGTGATTGCCGCCAATAAAATTGATGCTATTTATCAAGACGACAATGAAATTTTACAGAGAATAAAAGATGAATTTGAATCTGAAACGATGCGGGTATTTCCGATTTCTGCAGTCAGCGGACAGGGACTGAAAGAACTTTTGTATTATGTCAGCGACCTGCTCGAACATATGGAAGATGAGCCCATTGTATATGAACAGGAATTTGATCCTGCGCTGCGGTTTTTCAAAGAAGAGCCGTATACAATAGAGCGGGCGGATGACGCGGCCTTTGTGGTGGAAGGCCCTAAGATTGAAAAAATGCTGGGATATACCAATATTGAATCTGAAAAAGGCTTTCTGTTTTTTCAGAAATTCTTAAAAGAGCAGGGGATTTTAAAGGATCTGGAGGAACGTGGCATTCAGGATGGAGATACCGTCCGTATGTACGGGCATGAATTTGATTATTACAAATAGAGTATGAAAGAATGGGAAGAGGTAATATATGTTAAACAGCAAGCAGAGAGCTTATCTTATGAGCATGGCAAGTAAACTCACACCGATTTTTCAAATCGGAAAAGCAAGTCTGACGCCGGAACTGGCTGCCGCTATAGATGCTGCATTAGAAAAAAGGGAACTGATCAAAATATCTGTATTGAAGAATTGCTTTGATGATCCGAAAGAACTTGCCCAGATGATTTCAGAACGGACCAGATCCCAGGTGGTTCAGGTAATTGGCAAAAAAATTGTACTTTTCCGTGTATCAAAAAAGAAGCCTGTGATAGAACTGCCAAAATAAGAAGCAAGTACGGCAAATGGAGCATATGAATATGAATAAGATACTGCCAGAACGAATTGGCATTATGGGAGGTACTTTTGATCCGATTCATTATGGACATCTGTTAATCGCCCAGAGCGCTGCGGACGAATTTCAGCTAGAGCGGATTATCTTCCTGCCCACCGGGAAGTCTCCCCACAAATCGGAAGGACAGGTAACCGATCCTGCTATCCGCTGTGAAATGGTTCGGATTGCGATTCGGGAGAATCCCAGTTTTTCGCTTTCGGAGATAGAAGTGGCGAATAGCCATACCAACTACACATATCTGACCTTGCAGAAGTTCCGGCAGATGTATCCGGGTACGAAACTCTATTTTATTATGGGGGAAGACTCTTTGGATCATCTGTCCACATGGAGACATCCGGAAGAAATCTGCCGTCAGGCATCCATATTGGCAGCGGTGCGCAGCGGGAATCAAATGAATCAGGTTCAGGCCAAAATTGAACAGGCAAAGAAACAATTCGGAGCAGATATGTATATGCTCCATGCGCCTGCATTTCTGATCTCTTCCCAGGAGATACGGGAACGCGTCAGAACAGGCAGAAGCATTCACTATATGCTCCCTGGGGAAGTGGAATCATTTATCAGTGGACATTCTCTATATAAAACAGGATGGAAAGAGCGATGACAGATAAATTCAAAAAAATAAAAAAACAGCTGAAAAAGGAACTGGATAAAAACCGCTATCAGCATACATTGGGCGTTATGTATACCGCCGCGTGTCTGGCTATGCGGTATGGCGGAGATATGCAGAAGGCTATGTTAGCGGGGCTTCTGCACGATTGCGCAAAGTGTATTCCCGGTGAAAAGCAAATGCAGCTCTGCAAAAATAACAATGTTCCAATTCGTAAGATAGAACAGGAGAATCCGTTTCTGCTGCATGCCAAAACAGGGGCATTGCTTGCCAGAACAGAATATGGTATCAAGGACAGTGATATATGGCATGCCATTGAAGTGCATACCACTGGGGTGCCTGATATGAGCCTGTTAGATAAAATCCTGTTTGTTTCCGATTATATTGAGCCAAATCGTGACAAAGCCCAGAATCTGGAAGAAATCCGGGCGCTTGCGTTTGAAGATCTAGACCGTGCGGTACTTCGGATTTTATTTGATACCATACACTATCTGAACCAGAAGCGAAGCGAAATAGACTACAGAACACACGATACATACAATTTTTATCATCAGCTGTTAGAAGAAGATAAAAAGTAACAGTAAGGAAATAGAAAAGGAGGCGGCTTTATGGATTCACGTAAAATTGCAAAATTAGCCTGTGAGGCGCTGGAAGAAAAAAAGGCAAAAGATGTACAGGTAATTGATATCCGTGAGATATCTGTGATTGCGGATTATTTTATTATCGCAGATGGCGAAAATCAGAATCAGCTGCAGGCCATGCAGGAATCTGTGGATGAAACACTTTATAAAGCAGGAATCCATGCAAAACAGGTAGAAGGCAACAACAAATCGACATGGATACTGATGGATTATGGGGATATTATCGTACACATCTTTTCAAAAGAAGATCGGCTGTTCTATGATTTGGAGCGTATCTGGAGAGACGGCACCATCCTGGAACCAAAAGATCTTTAATGCTGAAACCAAAGGAGCTCATATTATGGATATTTTAGAAATTATGAAAGCTCGCCACAGCGTGCGGCAGTATAGCGTGAAAAAGATTGAAAGGGAGAAAAAAGAAATGCTGGCCGCGCTGATAAATGAGTGCAATAAAGATAGTGATTTAAATATTCAGATTATATTTGATGAGCCGAAATGTTTTGACAGCAAGATGGCGCATTACGGAAAATTCAGTGGCGTAGAGAATTATATTGCGCTTGTTGGAAAAAAGGGAGCCGGACTGGAAGAACAGGCAGGATATTATGGAGAGAAGATTGTATTAAAGGCGCAGGAGCTTGGATTGAATACCTGCTGGGCTGCAATGACACACGGAAAGAGTGCCGCAAAAATTGAAAAAGGTGAAAAATTGGCATGCATGATTGCATTAGGATATGGCATAACACAGGGAACGGCTCATAAAACAAAACGCAGGGAGCAGCTCTGTAATGTTTCATCAGATATGCCAGACTGGTTTTCAAAGGGAATGGAAGCAGCCCTGCTTGCACCAACAGCAATGAATCAGCAGAAATTTTACATTACACTTGAAAATGGGGAGGTGTCTGCCAAAGCAGGAAAGGGGTTTTATGTAAATCTGGATCTTGGTATTGTAAAATACCATTTTGAAGCTGTTACAGGCCGTAAGGTGAAATAGAGGGCATAGTATTCATTTAGAGATAATAGGCTGGATAAGGCACGGATTGAAATGCCCGTTCTTTATCCGGCTTTTTATTATTCTAAAAACAATGGAATGTGATCCCTTTTTGGTTGATACCATTCTGAGGGTAGGATATACTATCGAGGGAAGGAAGGTGTAATTATTTATGGTTAATCTGTTTGCGGAGATTGCTGATTTCTTTATCACTTTTTGGGTAGACAATGTTATTGATAAGTTTTCCAAAAGAAATAAGTAAATCGGAATTTGGAAATGAATTTCTTGAACTTTCCTTATTTTTCAAGGCTTTTTAAGCCTCATACAGTGGATTGCTATGGATTTTCCCTTGTTTTTGCCCTTATGGGCAGTTTAACAAGGGAAAGTTTTTTCTGAATGTATCTAATCGTTGCCTGCCACCTTATCCAAGAGCCTTGCGGAAGTCCGCTTTGCC
>CAJUPF010000071.1 GCA_910588565.1 uncultured Lachnospiraceae bacterium | reverse complement strand
AATGGGTTTGATAGATTGCGTAAAATGGGGATTTTGGTAGGGAATGATAGTTTAAAGAAAATTGGATCTATATCGCAGAATCAGAAAGACGTATCATTGCCTACCTGCCTGTAGAGGAACACCACGAGCAGGAAACATACCTGTATCTTGACGACTGCTGCGTCAGCAAGGCTTACCGCAGCAATGGCATTGGCACAAAGCTGATACAGACTGCCGAACAGTATGCAAAAGATGCAGGTATCCCATCTATGGTTCTGCATGTTGAAAGTTCAAATATATCTGCCCGCAAATTATATGAACGATTAGGATTTGAGACTATGCAGGATGAAGAAACCCGATTCAGAATGAAAAAGTTGCTTATATAGAATCCGGCTTATTTAAAGTGTCATCATTTGATATAGAAGTAAAGAAAAATTTTCGTCTGGATTGATTTTATTTCCTAATACAATCCCATATATGACAGAAATAGCAATAAAAACAGAGCTTCATTTATCAGTCGGTTAAAAAATGAACTCTGTTTTTATGTCTTTTCTTATCACCCTTTTCTATACAAACTGGAATTTGTTTCAAGCATTGAAATACATATCATAAACAATATATCCCTTTATATTTTTCAATGCTCCCTCATAAGTTTCTTGACACATCATACAGCGTGGCTCTTGCATCGGTATCCCACTTGTCGGATAAATGTTATACTTTGAAGATGTTTTAAACCCAATACGATTATAAAAAGGATAATCGCCCTCAACCGTAATCCCTTTATATCCTGCAATTCTAACTTTTTCAATGCCTTGTGTAAGCATTACAGAGCCAATTCCCTGATGAAAGTGGTCTGCATGAACAGCCACAGGTGCAAGCATAACGATATTTTTTCTTCCCTGTCATCAATGTGTACTCCATTTGGTGTTGAAGATAATGGAAATCTCGAAAACAGAAAATGACCTACTATTTTACTGTCTAATTCAGCAACAAACGATAATTCAGGGATATAATATTCCGAATCACGTATTTCTTCTACCAAAGCAATAATATCTGTTCCATCCGAGTAGTCCGTTCCTTCTCTAAATGAACGCAAAATCATTGAAATTATCTCTTTATAATCTTTATGCGTTTCTTGTCGTATTAGTATATCATTTCTCAACGCTTTGACCTCCTTCTATAGTCTTAGTTATTTTCTTCTCACATTTTCAAAAGACAAACCAATCATACATATCCCCCTACATTCCGATTTATTAGTTTCAATTGTATCACAACCGACCACAAAAGTATATTACAATCAAAGGGAGATAGCCACAAAATGCTATCTCCCCTTTTCCCATTCTATTCACATATCAAAAAAGTCAAGAAGTAAAAGAGTATTTTTGAGAAATGCGCTCAAAAATCTTCCTTCTACATCTTGACTTTTGCCTACGTTATCGACTTGGAACGGTTCTTTCCTGTGTATGTTCCTGCTCCTTTTGATGTTCTATATATCCGTTTCTTATTTCTTTTCTTTCCTCTTTTGATAATGCAGGATTGGCAATTTCAGGGTAGGGTTTCAAGTTTCCTGTGAGATTAGCCTGAAAGCATTCTCTCTCATATTGTGCCTCTGTAATCCCTCTGTCAGCGCAGTAATTCGCCTTATACTGTAAATAGTCTCTGAATCCTTTTTGCCTCTGTATTTCTCTGTCTATATCTTGTTCTCTGTCAGATAAATCTTTTTCTTTGCTCTTTATTCCCTTCTCCCTTTGCTCCAATATTAACTTCTCTTTATCTAGTTCTTTCTGTCGTATTAAATTGTCTCTTTGCTTAGTTTTCAGTCTTTCCTCTTTTTGATTCAGTCTTTGCTGACATTCGTTGAGTTCTCTTTCTTTTTTGTTCACTCTTTCAAGTTGTGTCTGTAGCTTTAACTCTTTAACAGTCATATTTCTGCCCTGTTCCTTGGTAATGCCAGTCACAACATTTATATTCCTGTCAGGCATACGCTCTCTTAAATGCTTCTGTAAATCATCATGGAATGTCCTTAAATCTTTCCTTGTCAGCACTTCCTTAGCGCAGACCTTTTCAGCCTGTTCATGTGCAGGATTTTCGTCCTTAGAAACAGGGATAAAAGAATAGTGCAGATGTGGCTGTTTTTCGTCCTTATGGACAAACGCCCCAATGCAATTTTCTACTCCATATCTTATATTTAGAAAGTCCGTAACGTGTGTGAAAAATTCTCTCGAACTGCCATTAAAATCCTTTGGCAATGTGACCACCCAATCACACATAACTTTTACGTCTGCCCTGTCAATCTTGTATAATTGATCCAATCTGCTTTTAAAGTATTCCTGTGGGGTTTCTTCTCTTTGCATTAAATTGTAATTCTCATGTGTCTTTGATTTGTCTATGTCCTGATTGCTTCTATTGCAATCCTTTTCCTTATCTCTGTTATAATGGTTAAATAAATGCCCTGTCTGGGCTTGCGTATATTTCGCAACGTGAGCCATTATGACACCGCCTTTCTTGATTTTATCAGTGCCACAATTTTCCCTCTTGTCATAATTATACATCATATCAGACAGCCAAATCAACGGTTGCTCCAATATGGTATAGCAAGTTATACCAACTGTGTTGGTAACTTGTAAGGGTTGCACCCTTGACCTGCTTTCTGCTTTTTCACATCTCTTGCTTTTTAAAACAAAGTATTATAAAATATTATTAAGTAAACGATATCAAAGTAAAGTGTGTCTATATTTTATAGATTAGATTTTAAACAAGGCAAGAGTTTTAAGCTATAGGGTCTCTTGTAGCAGGTTGCGAATCCTGTCAAGTGTTTCAACTCATGGGCGTGTGGAGCCGACGCAGAAAGTCCACGGTATTATGTACCAGCTTCTATTATGGTGCATTGTGCCTCAGTCAGATGTGACAGCCAGAACTGACAATAAACAAAAAGCATTGGGGTGGATATTCGTAGCGGAACGTACATATAGCAATGAGCGAATTGAGCAAAGCCTTTCGGCGGTATGTATGCCTTGTGTATGCAAGGAACTAATAGAACAATCAGAAACTACACTCAACTGACGGAAGTCATGAATGTAAAACAGAGTTTTCAAGTCTTTATTTTTTGTAAAGACGGGAAAACTCTGCTCATTTCTAGCCTAACATCTGGAAGTCGAAAGAGGGAAAACACATGGTTAAAGGATGAACAAACTTGATGCTTTGTTCACTTAAAAAGTGTGTTTTCTCTCTTTTGCTTCTTTTCTCTCTTTTGATTTTCAGATTTTCCAGTGGATGTCGATATCGCCGTTTTCGTGAAGCAATATTTTCTCTATCAGGAGATTGATAACTGATTTCTTTTCTTCATCGTTCAGCCTGTGGAATACAAGAGGTAAGCAATCACTGATTCTTGCCTGTTCGGTGAAAGAGAGATTTCTTTCCTGTGTCAGTTCGATTTCATCGATTTTGTGCTTGCGTTCCTCAATCGCTTTGCTGACCTGTTCAATATCCATTGTTCCAAGTGCCGCAAGATTGACAAGCCTTTCGATTTCCTGATTGATTTTAGCGATTTCATCGCTTCTTTTTTTTGCCTTCATGTTGCTTTCCAACAGTTTGCAGGCAATCACATCAAGCTGTTTCTGTACCTCAACAGCAACCTTTTCTCTAAGTATCGGAAATGTGATTTTGATTGAGGTATTACAACAGTGAAGTGTGGAACGTCCGTAACAATTCAGATTTGGGAAATGGTTTATTTTGATTGCATAACCGCAATCCGCGCATTTCACCAATCCTGCAAGCTCTTTCATCTTACTGGGAGCATTTGCCCGACCAAATTTTTCATTTTTCCCAAGCCGTTCCTGCACCGTTATAAATGTGGCACTGGGAACAACTCCCTGAAAATTTGTTCTGTATACGGTCTGTTCTTCCAGTGTGGTATATTTTCGGGTATTTGCGTTTCCTGCTTTTTTCCCTACAATATGTGCGGAAGTAGAACCGTCCCATGTGCTTTCATCACTGCAAATATGCGCTTTCCGCATTTTATAGTATTTATAAAGCAGGTTATCCGCAACCGCATAAACAGGATTTTGTAGTATTCGTGCTATTGTTACGCTGTCAAAACGGCCATTTTCCCGATTGCTCCGATATCCTTTTTCATATAGTTCCCTTGCGATTTTTGCCAGACTTGTATTAGCTTCCTCTGCGTACATTGAAAAAGCCAGTTTAACCATTTCAATGTCATCATTTTCTTTCAATGTCGGCTTATTGTCAGAAGTTCTTGCATTGCAAAATCCTTTCGGTGCAGGCCCGCCAGGCCACCGCCCATCTTCTTCAATCCGAAAGTAATAATTGTCTTTCACACGTTCCTGTATGCTTTCCCGTTCCATTTGAGCGAATACAATCAAAATGCCCATCATTGCCCTGCCCATTGGGGTAGAAGTATCAAAGTTTTCCGATATTGAGATAAACTCCACTTTATGTATTTCCATTAACTGATACAGTTGATAGAAGTCTGCTATGTTCCTGCTGATACGGTCTAAGCGGTAAACGATTACCCTTTTTATTTTGTCGGCTTCAATATCTGCCTTTAATCTCTGCAAGTCTGGGCGTTCTGTGTTCTTCCCTGAATAGCCTTTGTCCTTATAAACTTCTGCGTTTTCATCTGAAAGCACCAGCCCTTTCTCAATCTGTGTCTCGATTGACAGGGAATCTTTTTTGTCAAGGCTTTGTCTTGCATATACAGCGTCTTTCCGAATATCCTGTTTTGTTGTCCTTTGTGTCATTTTCTGTGCTACCTCCACTTGATAAAAATATTCTAAGTATCCGACGGTAGACTTGAAATCTTTCATCTTCTGATATAGGATTATAGATATTCGATACTTTCATGTCTGCACCTTATATCATTTTATCCTATGTTTATTCTAACCGTTTTTTACTTATGTATCAAGTGTATCTACGTTCCACTCCGTTTGGCGCAGAACAAACGTCCAGTGGGTGTTTTGCGCCCCCGCGGCAAATGGAGCCGGATTCCTGGCTGTTTCGCATAATTGGCTGCTAACTGTGCATCTTTCATTGTCCTGATTTCTCTGCGAAGCCGCCTGACTTTTTCGACATGCAAAAAAGAGTGGCCTGTGCGTAACCGCACTGCCACTCTGTCTATCCCCACTTCTGAACTGCTCTAACCCAAACAAACTTTTCCCTTTCTACCCTTTCCCCAGATACAGCAGATAAAGCAGCGTAAACACCAGCCCCACATAAAACAGCAGCAGTCCAAACGACAGGCTCCGCTGGATAATGGTATTCGTCTCCACAAACTTCTCTCTTTGCAGCGCCAGTTTATGCTCATAAGAAACTTCATGCTCCGGCGCAGGCTGTTTTAATATCCTGCGCTTGATACGCCGGAACCAGTCTAATACAACGCCCAGCAAATGCGTTAACTCATTTCCTTCCGCCAGTTCATGCGGTATTTTGCGCTCCCTGAAAATGGTCTTCCGCAGCAGCAATACCAGCCAATCCGCCAGACTGTCCAATATCCTGCAAATCACCCGTGCAATAAACGGAAGTATCTTAAGCAGCAGCGGGCGGTACATCAGCTCTTCGAGATCCAGCCACTTCGGCCAGCAGTCTTTGTATTCCCTGACACCATCGCGTCTTCCCATTGTCCCCAGCCGGATCAGCCCATACAGCATAATACCAATCGCAATTGAAATCAGGCCGCCCTTTAGATTCTCAAGGCTAAAATAAGCCACCTGATGCACCTCGCCTTCCAGATGCATAAATCCATGTCCCAGTTCTGCAATCCGGTCGGTCACCAGATTGGGCAGAAGGCCTAATATCGGCAGAATTACCGCGCTGCCTCCAATCGCAAACGCGCTCAACGGAGACAGATAACGTTTCATCCCGTCAAACCGCTTCTGTTCCTGTTTATCTGCATTCTGTTCTACAAAAACCGCCACATACAGCTTTGTCATATACGCAAGCGTCATACCGCCCGAAATAAGGAAGATCCATTCCGACATTTTTAAAAATCCTTCCAGCGGCGCAAACACTTCAATCCCTTCCACAATACTCTCATGCAGAAGCGTTTTGCTGACATATCCGTTAAACAGCGGAATCCCGGCAATGCCCAGCGCCCCTGCCAGAAAGCAAAGGTTAAGGAACGGTTTCTTCCGCCCGAATCCCCGGATTTCGTTGAGATTCAGCTTATGAATATTCATCACTACCACTCCGGCAATCATAAACAATGTCAGCTTAATCAGCGAATGATTTACCATATGCAGAAGCGTCCCTCTTACAGCAAGCGCATTCTCTTCCCCCAGGATTCCCTGCATACCAATTCCAATCAGAATAAATCCAATCTGTGACATAGAGGAGCAGGCCAGCGTCCGCTTGAAGTCCACAGAAAAAACCGCCAGCAAAGCGCCGCCAAACATCGTAAGCAGTCCCAATGACAACAGCAGCAGCCCCCACTGCGCGTCATGGAGGAAAATATTACAGCTTACCGCCAGTACGCCAAAAATTCCCGCTTTTGTCAAAATACCGGACAGCAGCGCAGACGCTGGCGCCGGCGCTACCGGGTGTGCCTTGGGCAGCCAGATATGCAGCGGAAACGCACCGGCTTTTGCCCCGAATCCCACCAGGGTACAGACTCCGGCAATATATAAAATATCTTTCTTTTCACATGCAGCCGCGGCCAAAAGCAGCTCTGACATTTCCAGTGTTCCAAGCGTATGATATAGCAGGAACAGTCCCATCAGCAGTACCATTCCGCCGATTACCGCAACTGCGAGATACGTTCCCGCCGCTTTCACCGCACCTTTTGTCTCTTCCTGCACAACCCACACATAAGAGGTAAACGACATCACCTCAAAGAAAATAAACGTTGTAAACAGATCCGCTGACAAAAACACCCCCAGCGTAGCGCCCAGCGTCATCAGCTGGAAAAAATAATATCGACCAATATGCTCCTCATGCCCCAGATATTCTCTGGAAAACAGCAGCGTCATCATCCACATAAAAGCCGCTGCCACGCCATATACGCTGCGAAAGCCATCCAGGCTAAAATGCAGCCCCATGCCGCAGATTTCCGGCACATACAATTCACTCCCCCTGCCGGAACATGCCAGGACGCACATTACTGCAAATATAATCACACCGGTCAGAATTGCGGCAGCATCTCTTACGTTCTTCCCGCCTGCCTTCCGATCCGCCAGATAAGATACCAACGCTCCCGCCATCGGAAAGAATACCAGTATCAAAAACAGTCCTTCCATCCTATGTTCTCCCTCCAAAGATAAATTCCGCCCGCTGCACAGTACCGTCTGCCGCACAGGAAGTTAAAGCGCTCACTAAAAACCTCCCTGCGCAATCGACAGAAACAATTCCGTAACCGGAGCCGAGCACAGCCCAAATCCGACAATTCCAATTACAAAGACAAACAGCGGCAAAAGCATCTGCCAGTTCGGATCTCGTATATCCGCAATTTTACTATAATCAAAGTCTGCACCCGGAAAATAGGCCCGCACCACAATTGTCAGCATATAAATTGCCGTCAGCAGCGCGGAAATCAAAAGTGTGCCTATACCAAAATAGGCCAGTACATTTCCGCTGTCAATCGCCGCTGCCGCAAGATTCCATTTACTGATAAATCCGCAAAGCCCCGGCACACCCATTAACGCCAATGCCGAAAGCGTAAAAACGGCGAATACACGCGGCATTTTCCTTCCAAGCCCATCCAATTGATGAATATAGTGCCGCTCGGTCTGATGCATAACCGCACCGGCGCAGAAAAAAGAACAGATTTTCATAAACGCATGAAATACCATATGGCTTAATGCGCCCACCAGCCCCAGAGGCGTCATAATGACAACGCCAAACAGAATATAGGACAGGTTACTGATTGTAGAAAACGCAAGACGCCGTTTCAAATGCGTTTCTTTTAACGCCATACTGCATCCATACACAATTGTAAACATCACCACTGCCATTACCAGATACTGCGCCCAGGTGCCCCGCAAAAAATCTGCGCCAAAGCAGTAATATGTCAAACGCATAATTGCAAACGCGCCGGATTTTACGACTGCAACAGCATGAAGCAGCGCAGTAACCGGAGTCGGCGCCACACCTGCCTGCGGCAGCCAGGAATTAAACGGGCATACAGCCGCTTTTACGCCAAATCCAAAGAAAGCCAGCACATAAATCAGCAGAAATACATTCGTCCCTTCTCCAAGCTTCGCCGCATCCAGAACGCCGCCCAGAATAAAGTCCGGACTTTCCCCATAGATCAGGATAAAGATCATGCCGATAAACGCAAACGCCGCCCCTCCAATCGAATAGTACAGATATTTACGGCTTGCCAGAATCGCTTCTCTTGTCAGCGTATGCATTACCAGAGGCACTGTAACAAGGGTCAGAAGCTCATAGAAGCAGTACATTGTCACAATATTATCCGCCAGGGCAATCCCAAGCGTCACGCCATACGTCACCGTATAAAACATAAAGAACACCTTTTCATGCTCTTCTTTTGTCATATATTCAAACGCATACAATGTCGCCAAAGGCCACAGAAACGATACCAGCCCGGCAAAGATACTGCCCAGCCCGTCCAGTTTAAATGCCAGTGTCAGATTACCGGTCAGATTGATCATCGTAAACATTTCCTGCGGAGGATGAAACAGCAGCAGCCAGACCAGAACAGAATTTGCAATCACAAGCCCTTCCAGAAAAACAAGCATATGCGTTCGTTTTTTCCACGGAATCACAGCGGTCAGCACCCCGCCAATGCAGGGAATCAGCACAACGAAAAACAAAATAAACGCATTCATAGATTCCCCTCCTTACATCACCCATCCGGCAAACGCATCCAGAGCGCCTGTCAGAATCCCCGGCATAATACCAATCAGTATCGTCATTGCTGCAAGTATCAGCAGCGGAACCAGCATCAGAACCGATGGTTCCTTGTGTTCAAAACGGGAAGCGTCATAATGCTCACCCGGAAAAAATCCCTGCATCGTAATCGGAAGCAAATATCCTGCAGTCAGCAGCGCACTTACCAGCAGCACAACCGGGCCAAGCCAGGAAAATACCGGAATACCGGAATGTAACGCACCCACAGCCAAATGCCACTTACTGACAAATCCGCTTGCAGGCGGGATTCCAATCAGTCCCAAAGACACAATCGTATAACACCATAATGTTACCGGCATCCCCCTGCCAATTCCGCGCAATTCCTCCACGCGCTTGCAGCCGGTCTGATAAATAATCGCTGCCGCACACAAAAACAGTGCAACTTTAATAAACGCATGCGCCGCCGCATGAAGCAGCGCCCCGCTCATCGCCTCCGGCTCCATCACAGCCAGTCCAAACAGAATATAGGAAAGCTGGCTCACCGTAGAATAGGCCAGCCGCTTTTTTAGCACAGGCTCTCGAAATGCAAGCAGAGAACCCATAAATACCGTAATCAGCGCCAGCGTCATCCATACTGTCTGCACCCAGGTTCCCCGCAGGAATTCCACGCCAATCATCTGATATACCACACGGATAACCGCCAGTACGCCAGCTTTTACAATCACGCCGGATAATGCCGCAGACGCTGGTCCCGGCGCCACCGGATGCGCCGTTGGAAGCCACGCGTGCAGCGGAAACATTCCCGCCTTTACGCCAAACCCGATCAGCATCAGCATTGTGACTACAAGAAACAGCGTACTGTGCTCCGAAAGTACAGACGCAGGAATCACGCCTTTCCCGGCAAATTCCAGCGTAGCCCCATAATGGCAGATAAAATATATGCCAAACAATGCCATATACGCCCCTGCAAAAGAAAAAAACAAATACTTTAATCCTGCCATCACAGCCTCCCTTGTCTGGCTGTGCAGAACCAGAGGCATAGAAGCAAGCGTCATAAATTCATAAAACAGATACATGGTAATCAGATTTCCGGCAAACCCCAGACCTATCAATATGCCAAAAATAATCAGATAAAACCCATAATACCGCTTTTCGTTCTTCTCATGTTTCATATATTCAAACGAAAAAAATCCTGCCAGTATCCAGACAACCGTAACAATCCCAGCAAAAAAACCGCCTAAAGTATCCACTTTAAAAAAGATCGGAAGCGTCCTTGTCAGATAAAATGCCGTTATGCCTTCCTCTGCCAGAAAAATCCCGCCAAATGCCAGGCCTCCGGTCAGGAGCAATACTATTCCCACAGACACAAGCAGCGTCGTTCTTTTTTGATATTCTTTTTTTAATAACAATATAATTCCTGCCAGAATCGGGAAAACCACAGGCAGAAGCAATATATAATCCATCTTCTTTTCCTCCCATACCCTTCGGGTATCTCTCTATGCATAACAGTTCAGCCCTCCGGCTTCACTGTTACGCAAAAACGGATAAGCCCTGTGTAATCCAATCTGTAATCGGCTGTGAACACATTCCGAGAATAATATTTAATATAATAAAGCACAATAATGTTATCACATACAGCGGATTCTCTTTGATAGATACAGACGCGTACTTCTGATCCTCATGCCGTGCATTTCCAGGCGCGACATAAGAGGTCCCGCCCGTCGGCGTATAAATCCGAATCACAGTTTTCATAAAATAAATCGTGTTCAGCACCGTACTGACTGCAAGTACAATCAGCGTCGGAAGCAGCTTGGCAAACTGGTTATGCTGCACTGCCGCCTGGGCGAACAGCAGCTTGCTGATAAACCCGGAAAATGCCGGAATGCCCACCATAGAAAGGGAACCTACCATAAATGCAATTCCCGCCGCCACATTCCGGTAACCGGAGCCGGTCAGCTCCACAAACTCTTTGTGTCCCCCGGAGACATCCGTCAGTCCCACACCAGAGACAAACAGCAGGGATTTGGTTGCCGCATGGGACAGAATATGGAAAATCGAAGCCACCATTCCGGCGGAAGTCCCAAGTCCAAATCCCATGTAGATATATCCGATCTGCGCTACAGATGAAAAGGAAATCATTCTGCGGATATCATTTTCCCGAATTGCGCTGATCGATCCCATAATCATCCCGGCAAGTCCAAATACAAACAGCACATTAATAATCCTGCTGTTTAAGAAAGTGTCAAATCCGATTACCCGGTAAATCAGTTTAATCAGTAAAAAGATATAGCCCTTGGATACCAGGCTGGACAGCATCGCCGCAGAAGACACCGTAGAATATCCATACGCATCCGGCAGCCAGGCGTGGAACGGAAACAAAGCGCTTTTAATCGCAAGGCCCACCACAATCAGCGCGATCGTTACCAAAAGCGGCGCATGGTACATCCCACTGGCCACAATATCTTCAATGCTGACTCTGATATAGCTCATCAGCAAATGCCCCGTCATATCATACAGCAGACAGATTCCAATCAGAAAAAGACCGGAGCCAAGCAGGCTCATAATCATATAGCGGGCCGCCGCTTCAATCGTCCGCCCCCGCTCTGTAATCATAATCAGCCCGCAGGCCGCAATTGTATTGATTTCCACAAATACATACGCAGTAAATAAGTCATTGGTATACACCAGGGCCAACAGGGAGCTTAACAGCAGATCTACCATAATATAGTATAGATTTTCCTTCCCCGGATCGATTTCCAGCAACAGTTTTTTCCGCCCTCCGTTTAAGGATAAAAGCATAATTACGCAGAAAAACAGCGCCACTCCCGGCTCAAGTGAACCAAATCGGATTTCATTTCCAAAAGGAGCCGGAACATGCCCCATCACATATACATAGCTCTCACCGGTTGTCATTGTCATATACAGTGCGGCCGCAGACAATGCCCCCACCACTATAATAACGAATGTATTCAGCCATCTTGCCCCTTTTCCTTTCAGCGCTGAACTGATAATTGCAGAAAACATGGCCAGCAGAATAGAAAGGCAGGGAAAATTTCTTATAATCTCCATTATAGTCCTTCCTTTTTCAGTCGAATCGTAATTTCATCCAAATCCAGCGTGTGGTACCTGCGGTACAGCCGGATCGTCAGCGACAGCATCAGCGCCGTCACTGATACGGACACCACAATCCCCGTCAGTACCAGGCCGCTTGGCACAGGGTTGATATACGTCTCCGGGCTTAAATCGCCATTTACGACAATCGGCGCAATGTGCCCTTCGATATAGCCTTTTTCTGCAAGAAACAGATATACTGCCGTATCCATAATATTTAAACCGATAATCTTTTTAATCATATTCTTCTGCAGCAGCAGATTCGTAAACCCGATGCCGAACAAAAACATGGCCACCGCTTCCGCGTAATTCGCCAACAGATGCTCTCCCATTTACAGTCCTCCCCTTCGAAACAATGCATAAAACGCATACATCGTACATGCAACCTCAGAGCCGACAAAAATATTGATTGGCAGCGTAATCCCGCCGCTTAAAATCTTTCCGGGCGTTCCCAGCGGAATCAGGCTCTCAAACCCATTCGCCCCGGTCAGAAAATAGTAGGTCACAATACATCCGTAACAGATCAGCGCCGTCACCTTCACGCATTTATACACGTTTTCATTAAAAAACCTGCCGGTCTTCTCAAATCCAAATGCCGCCACATACAAAATCATCCCGGCCCCAATCATCGCCCCTCCGGAAAAGCCGCCGCCCGGCGAAAGATGGCCGTTTAAGATAATATAGATACCGAACAGAAATACAATCGGAACCAGCAATGTCGCAATTACCTGAAGAATCGCATCATTTTTCGGCTCAAAAATACGATCATTCGAGTCCTTATTCTTAGATAATTCCTTCTCATCCACCATCAGCATAATCATCACGCAGCAAGTGGCAATAAACAACACATTCGTTTCTCCAAAGGTATCAAAAGCACGGTAAGACAAAATCATGCCGGTTACAATATTCACCGCGCCCGTATCTTCCAGGCCGTTTGTAATATAAGTATCAGACACAATATTATTCGTTGGTTTATCCTCGGCTCCCACAGAGGGAAGATACGAAACGGTATAAATCAGCACTGCGACAATCGCAATACAAAACACAATACTAAAGCACTTATAAAGCTTATTGAAAAACAACAGCTCCTTATTATGCACACTGTCATATACTTCCGCCAGCGCCTGCTGCCGATCTTTCATACGCTCTTCAATGGTAGCTTCTTCCTCCATGTACTCCTTCTGGGGACGCATTTCCATATTACCGGTAAAGGAATCCTTCTCTCCGCCTAACCACTGGAAAAATTTTGACGCAAATGTTTTTTCATATTCACTTTGTTTTCGGATATGGCTCATCGGTATCGTCCTCCTTTGCTTCCTGCTGCAGCGCATGGATTTTTTTCAACGTAACAAAAAATAAAATACTTGTTACTCCCGCTCCCACAGCCGCTTCCGTAATCGCAAGATCCGGAGATTCCAGCAAAATCCAGATAATCGACATAATCAGGCTGTAGGACATAAAAATCAAAATGGAATTCAGCAGATTTTTGGAAAAACTGACCGAAACAGCGCAGATCACCAAAAATCCCAATAAGATCGCGTTAAATATCTCCATCCTTACCTTCTCCTTCCTCCTTCGCTTCCCGCTCTACTTCCTCAAGCGTCACTACACGGCAGTTGGATAGCAGCGTTTCATCCGTAGCGCATTCCATCCGTGCAATCATATGGGAGGATACCGGAGATGCGCACCACAAAAATACAATCACCAGCGCCATCTTCGCTGTCGCCCAGTTAAATCCGTTTGCAGCCATCAAACCCACCAGGCAAAGCCCGATTCCAAGGGTATCCCCGGTCGCCGCTATCTGCATCCGGTTCAGGACAAACCGGAACCGGTACACGCCAAAAATCTCCAGAAAGAAAATTGACATTCCAAACAGGACAAAAAATATAACAATCAAAAACCGAACCCATTCCATTACCATGTTTGTCACTCCCCTTTCTTGTCTCCCTTATGATCGTCTATGCTATTCGGGCATACAGGTATGCCTTCTGGGATTTCCTCTTTACTGCGCTTTTTTCCGCCTTTTTTTTCATAATATACGCCCATGTATACTTTACTTAAGATAATAACCGCCAGAAAACTGATCATGGCATATATCAGACAGATATCCACCAGATATCCTTCCTGAAACATCACTGCCAGCGTCGCAATCGCCACCATTACCATTGTTCCCATCATATTGACTGCCACAATCCGGTCTGCAATCGTAGGGCCCAATACAGCGCGTATCAGACAGGTAAGGAACAGCAGAGCAAGGACGATTAAAAGCGCTGCAAAAAATCCATGATAAGCTCTTTCTAACAATGTAATACCGCCGCTCATGATGTTTCCTCCGTTCTTTTCATAATTTTCGCGTCTATTGCCTCCATTTTGC
>CAJUPF010000070.1:587-14927 GCA_910588565.1 uncultured Lachnospiraceae bacterium | reverse complement strand
ACTCAAAATTTCTAGTGGATAAGCCTTTGGTTTAAATCAACTGTGAATAGTAACTGATCGATGGATGAAACTGAAAAAAGTATTTGACTTTTCAAAAAAATATATGATAAAATGCCAGAGGCAATCATATAAAGAAAGACATACATGATGACACAGGTAGTGCTTTGCACGTAAATCTGATTACGGAACATGGTTTAAAAGGCGTATCAGATTTCGCGTAAGCATACCTGTGCTTTTTTTACCCTCCGGGTATCCCATTATGCAAGAAACCATGCATATTAAGGAAATACCCTCCGGGTATCCCATTTTGCAAAGCGCCTGTGCATCTGTGTATGTTGGAAATGTGACAAAGAGGAGGAAAAAGTTATGCCGGAAAATCAATTTCAAAGGATGGTATTTGCCTTCCTGACCGTTCTGATAACGGTACATGCGTATGTGTTTTATAGTCTGTATGTGGTCAATGGTTCCACGCTGATGCAGATAACAGGCGCGGATTCTGTAATTCATGCAATAAATGCCCAGGGCGGGGTTTCTATGTTTGGGCAGATGATGCCGATCTGGGCCATTATTTTGATTGAATTTGTGTTTGCGTTTGGACTGGAATGTGTTATGGGGAGTCCCTGTTCCTTTCGGCTTGCCTGTAAAAATTTTGAACCTGGGAAAACCCATCCTGTGATATTTGAAAGCGCGATTATCTGTGCTACTGTGGGACTGATGTGCCCGGCAATGAGTTTTCTTGCAGCATGGTTTTATTATCCGTATTATGCTGGATTTCATTTGTTTACGCTGCTGGCAAACTGGTTAAAGCTGGTATGCCTGAATTTCCCATTTGCGTTTTTTACGCAGCTGTTCTTTATACAGCCGTTGATCCGGACTGTATTTAAGCTTCTGTTTCGCAAAAATAAAAATTCACAGAAACATTAGTTATCTTACAACGAAAAAAAGCCGTTCCACATCATATTGCTTTGCCCTAAAACAAAAAGCTCCGAAAAAGTATAGGAAGCCAGATGTGCTTGAAGTAAACCATACATCCGACAGAACGTAATTTTCAAACACTCTCTGGCAGTATACTGATGAAAGGAGAATAGAAATTATGATGAAAATCAGTGGTGCATCAGGTGCAGGCAGTTATGTGCAGCCGGGAAGTTCTGGTACGCAGACAGATTCTGTCAGCCGAAACATTCAAAGCCAGATGGAAGCTGCCAGAAAGCGTCTGCAGGAGCTTTCTTCCAATCAGGAACTGTCTATGGAAGAAAAAATGAAAAAACGGCAGGAAATCCAGCAGGAGATTACAAATTTAAACCAGCAGCTAAGGCAGCATCAGATGGAACAACGGAAAGAACTGCAGGCAAAAAGAGATTCTTTGGGGAATACTTCTGAAAGCAATGCAAACCAAGGCGGCAAGGGAAGCGGTCTGTCACAGGCCGGTATGAAGGCGATGCTTTCTGCAGATTCTTCCGTGAAACAGGCACAGGTACAGGGCAGCGCTGCTGCAAAGCTAAAAGGCCAGGCGAATGTTCTGAAAGCGGAAATCAAACAAGATGCAGGAACGAATACGGCAGCAAAGGAAGCTGAGCTTGCAAAGGTAGAGCAGAAAGCTGAGGATGCTGCAGCTTCTCAGATGAAAACGCTCGGTGAAGTGCAAAAAGCGGCAGAAGAAGCAGCAAAAGCTAAACCAGACAGCCCATCAGAGGAAGAAGCCGCAGAACAGAAAGAGCAAGCCGGCAAAGCAGATTCGGACTTCGGTCATGAAACGGATTCTGACGGCAGGAAAACGTCTGCATCAAATACCGCACAGGAGACGTCACTGCCTGAGGGTTACAAATCAGTGGATATTTACCTGTAAAAGAGTAAAGCAGAACACAACGAAACTCATACAGGATATCGTATGTTATTCTATATTCATAACGATATTCCGTATGAGTTCGTACGTTCTGCAGCTCCTTTTGTATTATACAATACGGATATGGTATGTTTTCAGCCAGTAATTCACCTGCAGCATATAAGCTAACATCTGCGGCCCTGCCATCAGCTGCCCATACCAGGGCGCTCCATAGTCGGAAGGGCTGTCTAAAAATGCCCGGACTTTTCTGCTATCCAGCAATGCGCGGATCGGAGAAGATGGTGTGGCAAGCGTTTCTTTTAACTGATTTCCCAAAAGTTTTTCATAGAATGGATCGTAAGTTTTCGGATAAGGGCTTTTTTTCCGCCAGAGTACATCCTCCGGGAGATATTCGGCTCCGGCATGGCGCAGAAGCCCTTTTACAATGCCATCCGGACATTTCATCTGCCAGGGAACGTTAAAAATATATTCTACAATCCGGTGATCCGCAAACGGCACCCTGGCTTCTAAGCCATTGTACATACTGGTACGATCCATCCGATCCAACAGTGTCGTCATAAACCAGCGCAGGTTTAGGTAAGCAATTTCCCGCCGCCGTTTTTCCTCCGGTGTATCTTCCGGCAGAAGCGGGGTTTCGTTTATGGTTTTTTCATAGGCCGCATGGGCATATTCCTGCATATGAAGGTCATGGATCAAAGCGTCATCTAAAAGCGTCTGCCTTGGAGCCATGTCAGATGACCAGGGGAAGGCATCGGTTTCAAATGCGCTTTTACTGTGGAACCATGGATAACCGCCAAAGATTTCATCTGCGCATTCTCCGGTCAGCGTCACTTTATTGTGCGGGACAACCTTAGAACAGAAGTAAAGCATCGACGATTCCACATCGGCCATACAGGGGAGATCCCTGGCGTCTACGGCAAGATAGAGGCATTTGATCTGTTCGGCATTGCCGCATTCCAAAAAACGGTGGCTGGTGCCAAGGTGGGATACCATTTGTTCCACAAAGGGCCGATCCTGGCTGGGCTGAAAGGAATTGGATTTAAAATACTTTTGATTTCCGGTAAAATCAAAGGAAAAGGTATTTAATTCCTTTCCCTGTTTTTTCAGCTCTCTGGCGCAGATTGCCGTCACAAGGCTGCTGTCAATTCCGCCGGAGAGAAACGTGCTGATGGGAATATCCGAAAGCATCTGTTTTTTCACAGCATCCTCTAACAGCCATGCCGTCTTTTCTATGGTTTTTTCCATGGAATCCTGATGCGGGCGGCTTTGCAGTGTCCAATAAGCCTCATCACGATAGGAAAAACCATCCAGTGTAATCAGATGTCCGGGGAGCACTTCAAAAATATCCTTAAAAACGCCTTTTCCATAGGATTTTGCAGGTCCTAACGCAAAAATTTCACACAGGCCGTCACGATCCAGAACCGGCTCTACGCCAGGGTAGGCAAACAGTCCTTTGATTTCCGAGGAAAAGACAAAGGTATCTTTGGATTTTGTATAAAACAGGGGTTTTACGCCCAGCCGATCCCGGAACAGATGCAGCCTTCCGGCGGAAGCGTCCCAGATGGCAGCGGCGAAGATGCCGTTAAGTTTTTTGATAAACTCAATGCCATGATGCATGTATCCGGCAAGGATCACTTCGGTATCACTGGTAGTTTCAAAAACAGCCCCTTCGGCTTGTAACTCTGATTTTAATTCCTGCATATTGTAAATTTCGCCATTGTAGACAATCGCACAGTCCTGCCCGCCTCGTTTTCTTACCATAGGCTGTTCTCCGGTAACGAGATCAATGATTTTCAGCCGGACATGGGCAAACCCGCAGGAGGGATGCAGATATGTGCCTCTGCCGTCCGGCCCTCTGTGTTTTTGCAGCTGATTCATATGATCCAGGATATGCCGCCATTTTTTCTGTTCTTTGGTAAAATCCTGTCTGGGATTAAAAAACCCGGCAATTCCACACATAATTTTTCTCCTTTCAGCGGATAATCGGCTGATACTGCCTGCCGTCTAAAGCAGCTTCAATGGACGGAATCAGAAGATCCGTATGCGCAATCATGGAATTGGGCTTTTTTTCGGGATTATCCTGCCCGAATGGAATAAAATAGATATGTTTGGCATTTAATAACAAGCCGATGTTTTTCATATTCATGCCGAGCGCATCATTGGTGGAAATCGAGATTAAAAGAGGCTTATTATTCCGAAGGTGCGCTTTTGCAGCCATCAGTACCGGCGTATCTGTAATACCGTTGGCAAGCTTGGCAATGGTATTGCCGGTGCAGGGGAATAAAACCAGGATATCCAGCAGGCTCTTAGGTCCGATAGGCTCTGCCTGCGGAATCGTCAGCATAGGTTTATTTCCGGTGATTTCTTCGGCTTTCTTAAGAAACTCGCTGGCTTTGCCAAAACGGCTGTCAAACGTCTGTGCGGCATCGGAAAAAATCGTCTGTACGATGGCGCCTTCTTCTGTCAATTTCTCCAGTTCCTGAAATACTTTTTCATAAGTGCAGAAGGAGCCGGTAAAAGCGACTCCAATGTGTTTTCCTGTTAAAGACATGGTGAACTCCTTTCAAATGTTTGTATGGATGCCAGTATCGCTTTGGCGGAAGATAAGGGTGCATATCTGCCTGGAAGTCCGGGGCACGAGAGCGCGGTCAGGGAATATTCTCTGGCCGCGGCAAAATCAACGCCGCCCGGATACGAAGCGATATCAAGTATAACACTGCGGGGATTGGCCTGACGCAGGATTTCTTTTGTCAGTATAACAGCGGGAATGGTATTGATGATAACATCATATTGAAAGATTGCATCTGTAAGTTGTTCTAAGCTTATAACATTGTCTGCAAAAACGGCTGCCTGTGCCAGTTCTTCTTCCGGTGCGGCGGCAACTGTAACAAAACAATATATCCGTTTTAGCAGATCGGTCAGTGTACGCCCGCATTTACCATACCCAAGTACAGCACAGCGGCTTTGGCGCAGGTTTTTGGGGCACGCTTGGATTGCTTCACACAGAATGCCTTCTGCCGTAGCAATTGTATTAAAATGGGACAGACGCTGATCCTGCATAAAATCAAAAGCAGCTATGCCTTTTTCCTGTGCCTTTTGCTGAAATGCGCTTGCTATGCAGCCAGCATATAAACGCTGTCCAGGATACAGCAGAGAGAGGATGCTGTCTATGGGAATATTTTCTTTTGTGGAATTTTGATTTAAAAATATGCCGTCTTTGCTAAACGGAATCGGGCAGACAATGCCTGCGGAACTATGGCAGGCTTCTTCTAGGGAGGAGGCTCCTGCCGCAGCGCTGACAGGCTGGCAGAGGGCATAGTGACAGACAGCAGGATACATTTTGGCAAGTTCTTCGGCAAGATATACCTGGCGCAGATCTCCGCCGATTACCGCATACGAATAACGGAATGAGCCTTCCTGGCTTCTGGCAGTGTGCGATGCGGCATTGGCATGGGATACATTCATGAAACGGCTCCTTGCTAAGTGCAGTTTCCATTATAGTATGCAAAACGCATGGGAAATGTGTACTGCAGGAATCCGGCAAGCCGGATTCTCTGCTCTGTCAATCACTTCAAAAATTCCAGAAACACCTATCTATAAACCATAAAATTTCACGCTTATATCGTAGAAATAGATCATTTCAGACAACAAAACCTGCTGATAAAATAAAAGCATCGTTACTGAAAGTGTCAGAAAAAATCAGGAGGCTTTACTATGAATAATGAAAATTTTCATCCTGTGCAAAAAATACCGCCAAACGCCCATGCGCTGCACAAGTGGAATGAAGAAACCAGAACACTGTCCTACGAATACAATGGCATAGATGTCCTTACAGCTGTGATTCCAGGAACCGGGGAACCGGGTTACCGGCATGGCTCCGACGGCAGCATGCAGAGCATTGCTTATGTACAGCAGGTTTATCTGGAAACAGACGATCCGATCTGGGTGACGTTACAGTTCCGGCTGAGTAAAGCTGCCATCAATATGAAACCCCGGCGCGCCGCAGCAGATGAGGCAGTTTTGGGTCAGTGCGGAAATTTGCTGATTTACGGCGTAAACGGGCTTTACGATGCCAATCAGGATCTGCTGATCGATGTAAACGGCGGAGAATGGCAGTGGGAAACGCCCTGTTTTGAAGAAGAAGGGGAGTTTCGTATTGCCAGAATGCGGGTGCGTCTGTCGAAAAAGGCAATTTTTATCAATTTCAGAATGCATTATTACAGGAAGCATCTCGGCTATTCCTATTATGAGCCGTGGAAACGTAAACCAAATCCCAAAAGCGTCACCGGCTGGTGTTCCTGGGAAGCATACCGCAGAGAGATTGATATAGAGAAGATACGCTCCATTGCGGACTTTATGGAAAAACATTTAAAGCCCTACGGACTGGAGTATATTCAGGTAGATGACGGCTATCAGAAAATGCCGCTTCCGTACCGTGCGCAGGGATCGATGGAGGAAGGCTGGCTGACCTGTGAAGAAGCCAAATTCCCGGACGGACATGCATCGATTGTAGAGGCAATACGCAGCCATGAATTTTCGCCTGCAATCTGGACAAACGCCAATATCACAAATGAAGAATTTCCGAAGTATCATCCGGACACCCTTTTGTTTCACGACGGGAAACCACTGAAGGGAGAATGGATCGATTATCTGTATAACTGTACGGAAGAAACGCTTCGTGAACAGGTAACGCCTATTTTCCGCAGTTTTGCAAAAGAAGGCTATCAATATGTAAAAATAGACGCCATACGACATCTTTTGCTGGACGGGCTGCATGAGGCGGTGCGCCTTGGGATTCTGGAAAATGAAGACGCATCCGCAAGGTTCCGCGCTTATATGGAAGCGACCAGAGAGGGGCTGGGAGAGGATATTTATTATCTGGCCAGCTGGGGAGAAATGCATGAGGTGATTGGCGTGGCAGACGCCTGCCGGATTTCTATGGATGCAAACCCGACGTGGGCCGGTATCCGGATGCAGTTGTTTGAGAGCGCAAGATGGTTCCATACGCAGCGTATTTTGTTTTTAAACGATCCGGATCATGTCTGTGTTCGCACAAGGCTGGACTGGGCAAAAAGCGTGCTTTCCCTGATTTCCTTATCGGGCGGCCTGTATATGTTAAGCGATACGGAGGACGCCTATACGGAAGAAAAACTTGCGGTAATCCGAAAGACCATGCCGCCGCTTACGACAATGACAGCGGAAACAGGGCCGCTGAATCTGGATTATCCGGCTTATACATGGACAAAGCTGCATGGATTTGCCGTACAGTCAAGCGAGAAACCTGTTTCTGCAGAAGAAGTAAATTTAGAGGACGCTTACAATATGGCTGGAAACTTCCCCGGTATGGAAAACAATCACCCATTTTCTTCACTTTGGAGTTTTCATATGCGTTATCATGGAAAGGTATGGTGCGTGGCAGGGCGGTTTGCCACAATTCCGCTGCGAGAAAGCGAGATTCCGCTGGAAAGACTGGGGCTGGACCCAAACGAAGCATATCATGTGTTTGACTTTTGGGAGCAGTCGTATCTGGGATGCATCAGCGGAAGTTTTCATGGGAAACATCTGGAGCTGGGTTGCTGCCAGATTGCTGCGTTTTATAAAAAAGAAGCATATCCGCAGTTGATCGGCTCTTCTAGGCATGTGTCTATGGACGCCGTGAGTGTGCTTATGGAAACATGGGAAAACGACTGCCTAAAACTTGTGCTGCAGTGTATTCCGGGGACAGCGGAAACGTATACGATTGCTCTGCCGGATGGTTTCGATAGGCCTGTGCTTTCCTGCAAAGGCGCGGCAGCAAAGATGGAGCAAAAGGGGGCTATCCTTTCGGTAACTGTGGAAGGGAAAGAACAGCAGGCGGAACTTACACTTACGTTTCCTGATAAAAGAAATGAATAAGGAGGGAACTATGGGATTGTTAGAATATGTGACAAAAGAAGCGTTTGCCCCTTTTGGCAGTGTCATTGAATTTCCAAAGGAGGAAAAAGAAGCGTTTTATATTATAGAAACGGAAGAAGAACACGCATGGCGGCTGGCTGTGTTCCGCTATACGAATCACAGTATAAAGCGTTTGGAGTGTCATCCGCATTCCAAAGAGAGTTTTGAGCCGCTGCATGGGCTTACCGTACTTTTGGTGGCGGAACATGATACGCCGCAGGAGTATCACGCGTTTATCCTGAATAAGCCGGTTTGCTTGAAAAAGGGAATCTGGCACCAGGTGCTTTCTCTGACAGAAGAAGCGCAGGTAAAGATAACGGAAAATCTGGAAGTGTCTTCGGAATTTTATGACCTAAAGGAGGCAATCGGCATAGCGGCATGTTCGGAGTGAAAAACAAATACATCAGTCCGGACAGATGATTTGCCCAATTCAATCAAAGAACTATAGAGGAGGAAAGAAATGAAAATGAAACGATTGTTGAAAAAATGTATGTCCTTGCTACTGGGGTCTGCTATGGTGGTAGGTATGTTCCCCGCTTCCTTTGCAAACGCTGCGGAGGTGAAAGCGAGTCCATTTCTGACCGATGCGGATGGAATGCCTCGTGCGGCTGTGCAAAAGGTGGCGTCAGATAACCACGAAATTATTGACATCCGTATGCCAGACGATGAAACGCATAAAGTTACTATATATCTTCTGGATGAGGACAATTCGGGCCGTTGGAGCATGGTAGATGTTATCGACCCGGATACCCAGAAGCTTTTGGATAGTCAGAATGTTTATGATTTTTCAGAAGGCGTATATCTGAGCTGGAACATTTCCGGCCATCTTCAAATCCGTCTGACCAATGTGTGGACGAAACGGTATATGGGCTCGAAAGATACGGCTATTCATGGTATTTTCATAGACGGTGAAGATGCTGTGGAAGATGGCCGGGCAGTGGTGACGACAGACGAATCAGGCGAAGATACGGCGGCTAATTCGTTTGAAGGCATCAATATCCTGGGACGCTATGCGGCAGCAGGGCAAGAGTTTACGATGCCGTTTGACAAGGAAGTGCAGTCCGTAGAGCTTCGGTTTAACGGAAACATTGATCCTTCATCAGAGAATCTGGATAAGATTCGGGTACTCAAAGATGGAAATCCGGTGAAGGGCGAGATGCGCAGCAGCTTTAATTCTGCGACTTTTGTGCCGTCTCCGACCTTGAAGGATGGCAGCTATACTGTGGAGATTCCGGCAGATGTGAAAAACAGCGCAGGTCAGGAGCTTGGAAAAAAAGCCACAGCATCGTTTGAAGTGGAAACAAAAGTAGAAGTGATTTATTTCCGCGAGGGCATGAACTATATGACAAGGCGTGTGGATCTTGCGTTTAACGACAGGCTGGAAGAAGCGCCTGACGCTGCTCTGGTTTACAAAGGAGAGGGCGAGGACAGGCAGCTTAGACTGATCAAAAAGGGAAATCATGGCGGACTGATGTTTGAAGTGCAGGACATGATACTGCCCAGCGGAACGTATCATTTTACGCTGCCAAGCGGAACAAAAAGTATCAGCGGCGCGGTCTGCGATGAGGACTATAAGAAAGAGTTTCTCTTTGATTCCATGCAGCTTTCAGCGAAGATTGATGCGCCAACCGGAGTAGAAAAAGATCAGCCGGCGCTTTTGGAAGTAGAAGAATGTTTTGGTTACGGAGAGATGCGCTATGCATTTTCTGAACAAGATCTGGCAAAGGCAGCGTACGTGCCGGTGAAAGAAGAAGTAGAGGTTCCAACGACAGGGTTAACGGGAGAACAGGCGCTTTATGTCCAGTTCCGCGTCAAGGAAGGGGAAAAGCAGGGGCAGGAATCCCCGGTGCTGCACAAGGCGATGTATCTTGGGTTAGCGAAAAAAGGAGAACTGCTTCCATTCGATATGGAAGCGGCAGGAGCCTACGATAAAGATGGTTTTGGAAGTCAGGCAAATCCAAGGGATGGCGTGTTTGACCTTGCCACCGACATCTGGACGGAGGGATTGGGCGGCACCAGCAATTATATCGCAGACGGCACAAATGGAGTGGAAGGGCTGTACGATCCGGATAAGGATGCTGCTATTACGACGAAGAGGGGAATTCCCTTAATAGGACAGCTTCTCTGACGCTCGGACAGGATCAGACGGTCATTGTTGTACCGGCGGGGAACAACCCGAACAGCACAAAAGGCTTTGAACAGAATGGCAGCGTGCAGTTCCTGGGAAGAGATACCAATACTGGGGGAAACTGGACCAAAACGTATGGCAAAGAAGGATATGATCTGTTTGAGGAAGAGAGCAATATTCCGGAAGGAATTGAGATCCATTATGTAAATGGTGCGAAAAAAACTGTCAAAACAAATTATGTGGAAGTGGAATCCATTAAGCTGAACTATAATGAGGCAACACTGGAAAAGGGCGGAACGCTTAAGCTTGAAGCCGAGGTGGGACCGGATACAGCAACAGACAAGACCGTGGCATGGTCGTCCTCAGATACTAACGTCGCATCTGTGGAAAATGGAATGGTAACGGCAGTCAAGGGAGGAACAGCTATCATTACAGCTTGCGCGGGAAAAATAGAAGCGTCCTGTAAGATTACAGTAAAAGTTTCCAGCGAGGATGAGGCAAAAGCAGAGGCAGCAAAAGTAGAGGAGCTGATTCGCAAGATTGGTACGGTCACAACTGCCAGCAAAGCCGATATTGAGGCTGCCCGCGCAGCATACAATGCACTTAGCGATGCGGCGAAAAAACTGGTAACAAATCTTAGGGTATTGGAGTCTGCGGAAAAGAAACTGGATGAGATCATAAACCTGCCGACGCCTACAAAGAAGGATATTGCAAAAGCGGTTATAAAGAAAATCCCGGCTCAGTTATACAGCGGGAAAACTTTGACGCCAGATCTTGATATTACTTATGAGGGCAGCAAACTTGTGGCAAACAAAGATTACAATGCTGTCTACAACGCTAACAAAAATATCGGTACGGCAAAAGTACAGATTAACGGCATAGGCGGCTATACAGGGAGCGCTACCGTTTCTTTCCAGATCAAAGTGAAAAAGAATGCAGTATATACGGTCGGGAACTATAAGTACAAGATTACGAACGCCAGCACAAACGGCAAAGGAAGCGTTGCGCTGACCGGTGTAAAGAGCAAGTCTGTGGGTAAGAAGCTGAAAAAAGCAACGGTGGCTGGCACAGTGAAAATAGGCGGAGCGAAATTTAATGTGGCGGAAATCGGCAGTAAAGCATTTTCCGGGTGCAAAAATGTTTCCAGTGTTTCCATTGGGGCAAACGTGGCAAAGATAGGAGCAAATGCGTTCTATAACTGCAAGAAGCTGGCAAAGATTACGATCAGCAGTAAGAAGCTGAAATCAGTTGGGAAAAATGCACTTAAGAATATTTCATCAAAAGCAAAGATTAAAGTGCCAAAGAACAAACAAAAGGCATATCAGAAGCTTTTGAAAGGAAAAGGGCAGAAAAAGAGTGTGAAAATTACTTCCTGACACGGAAGCGGGAGCCGCTGCAGTTGAGAAACAGTAACAGATAATTGGATAGAAGTGCTGCATTAAGTGCATAATGTTTCTTAATGCAGCGTCTTTATTTATCTGCAAACATGATAACAAATTGTCTGTTTGCTGGGCGGAAGATGAAAAACAGGGAGAAAAAAGGAGGTAACATGAAGAGAGCGGTAGGGACGTTTAGCGCAAAATTAAATCAAATGTTTATCGTTGGCATATTAATCCCCTTCTTTATAGCATTTCTTGTTTTTGTTGCGTATTCCATATGGACAGTCGTGGAACGGGAAGAAAAAAGCGCTCAGAATATTCTGAATTCTGTATCGCAGAGCCTGGAGCTGCAATTTGCGGAGAATGAAAAAATAAAAGATATGTTCTATATCAGTAAAGAAGTATTTCAGGAAGCGGAGAGGCTCAATAATCCTCAGTTATATACATATTATGATGATTATTCCAATGCCCAGATTGAGAATGCATATACCGGAGTGTTCACCAAAATGTTATATACTTCCCAGCAAAATGTCCGTGCAATTACATTTTTTCCTATGTCAGGGGAAGGGGATACGGCATATTATCTGGGAAAATCCAAGGCAAAGATCCGGGAGATTACATATCCGGATTATAAAGGAACGCGCTGGTTTCTGGAGGCGGTAAACGAGATCGGGAAACAATTTTACTATGCGCCGCATATGCCTGAGTATCTGCCCAATAAAAATCTCGGTGAAGTGTATTCTTATGTCAATGCCATCTGGGACAATGACACCCGCAGGGCGATTGGCGTGGTGAAGATTGATATTGACGCGAAGGAAATACAGGAAAAACTGGATATGCTGGAAGATTTAAAAGGCTGCGGGATGCTGCTCTGGAAGGAAGGGGAAATTTTTGCAAAGTCAAAGAACCTGGGAGAAGAAATTGAGTTAAGAGAGAACGGGCAGCTTTTCATTGATTCTAAACGGTATAAGATCAAACAGCAAAAAATCCCGAACACAGATCTTGAGATTGTTTATGTGAGTTCCATTTTAGTAGTCTACTGGGGGCATCTATATGTGCTTGTATTTACGGCAGCTTTTATTCTTGTTGAACTTGTACTCGCATTTGCAAATTACCGATATCAGGCAAGTACGATGATGAAGGATATTGAAAACATTACGATGGTTGCACGCTGTGTGGAACGGGGCAATCTGGATCTTGTGATTGATATCCGCAAGGACAGTGAATTCCGTGAAATTGCGAATGTTATCAATCATATGATTGGAGAACTGAAAAACTATATTGAAAAGGAATATGTGCTGACGATTCAGCAGCAGAAAGCGCAGTACCGGGCGCTTCAGGCGCAGATCAATCCGCATTTTTTCTATAATACTCTGAATGGGTTTGTGGCATTGAACAGGATGGGGGAGAAAAAGCTGCTGGAGAAAAGCATAAACGGACTCTCCCGCATGTTCCGCTATGTTTGCAGTAACATGGAAACAGCGAGTATTGCAGATGAGCTGAATTTCCTGAAACAATATCTTGAGCTGGAAAAACTGAAATACGATGGCAGGCTGGAATATATCATCTGGGCAGATGAAGCGTGCAAGGGGAAGAAAATTCCCAAGCTGTTGCTGCAGCCAGCGGTGGAAAACAGCATTCTGCATGGAATGGGGGATACCGACCGATCGATTATGATTCAAATCGCGGCTTGCTGTCTGCATGTAAAAGGTATAGGATCTGTAATGTCCATCATCATTCGGGACAATGGGGTAGGATTTGTGCAGAGAGATGAGGATAGCCCGGAAGGCAGCGTGGGACTTACAAATGTAAAGATGCGGACGGAGTTATTTTGCAAGAATGCTATGTACCAATGTACTTCAAAAGTGGGAATCGGGACAAAGACCACGTTTGTGTTTCCAGATTTAAAGTGAGGGGGATAGATATGATAATATTGATCGCTGATGACGACAGATTGATTCGTTTTACAATAAAAAGCATTTTGGGCGAGATTTTGGGCGATGTGAGGTGTATTTTTCTGGAAGCGGCAAATGGCAGGGATATGGTGCGGATGTGTATGGAAGAAACGCCGGATATAGCATTTGTTGATATCCGGATGCCTTATTTGGATGGATTGCGTGCGATTGCGGAGTGCAAGAAATATTCAAAGTGGACGGAATATGTCGTGGTGAGCGGATATTCAGATTTTGCCTATGCGCAGACGGGGATACGCCTGGGTATTACGGAGTACCTTTTAAAACCGGTGGATGAAGAACAGCTCAGGCCGGTTATCGAGCAACTGCAGCAAAAGCTGGAAAAACAAAAAGTTGACTCGAATGCAAGGTTTCAGCTGCGTGTCATGGAGATGTTTAACTATCATGCCACGATTGAATTCGAGGAATATGAAGAAGAACCCCTGGAGAACGGATGCGTTTATCTTGCTTTCCTTTTGCAGATTAAGGCTGGGATGTCTGGGCGCGCTGAGTCTCTGGCACTTCAAAAGAGTATGCTCAAAAGCATAAAGAAAACGGGGGAGGAGATTACACGGCGCAAAGGGTACTACGGGATTACAAACACGGCGGAAGGCACCGTCTGCGCTGTGTTTGGCGTGTCGGAGGGCGAGCGGGATTATGTTTTGTCCCATATGCAGAAAATCAGTATGCTTGCCCAGAAGGAATATGATGTCTGTTTTTATATTCCGTGGGTTTGCCGGAATACGCTGAAAGAGATCTACAGCGCCTGCGAGAAGCTTGATGAGGAGGACTATCTTTTTGTGGAGCTGTCGTCAGGAAATCTGCATGAATACACAGGGGAATTGCCTGCGGAAGAAGAGCGTGAGTTTCTGTTTCAGATTAACCGGCTTTTGAATGCATGGGTGCAGGCAGACGGGATTGTCTGCCGTGAGGTTATAAATGCGATATGGAGAAAATACAAAGAGTCCGGGAAACACCCAAATGTTGACATAGAAAACCTGAGCAAATACTGCAGCAGCGTCTGCGGCTTCCCGGTGGACAGCCGTTCATGGAAATTGTTCTTTGCTTCGTTTGTAGAACATTCGGAACAGATGTACAGCGGGG
>CAJUPF010000070.1:0-577 GCA_910588565.1 uncultured Lachnospiraceae bacterium | reverse complement strand
CGCTGTGGAGGAAATTGACATGGCAGACCAGGTGAAAGAATATATCCAGAAGAATTATATGAACGATATCAGTATCAGCCAGATTGCAGAGGAATTTGGACTGACTGCAAATTATCTCAGTACGTTGTTTCATCGGAAAACAGGGGGAAAGTTCATTGATTATCTGACCAATATACGTATAGAAGCGGCCAAGAAGCTTCTTGTTCAAAATGTATCTGCCACCGTGCAGGATGTAGCGCTGATGGTAGGGTATAACAGTGCAAGGCATTTCTCATCTCTGTTCCAGAAACAGACGGGAGAAACACCTTCGTCATATCGAAAAAATAAAAGGAAATAGAAATCTGTACTCAGATCAAAGTTTTACGTCATTTCTGAAAATTGGAGAATCCAGTATAGTAAGATTATCGAAAGAAAACGTCAAAGGAGGAAATGTTATGAAAACAAAACGGTTATTAGCTGTAGGGCTTGCCGCAGGAATGGTGATGTCACTGGCGGCATGTGGAAACAAGGCACAGGAATCTTCACAGGATCAGGTGCAGAACGATGCTGCGGGCGATGAGGCAGAGTCACAGGCGTC
>CAJUPF010000069.1 GCA_910588565.1 uncultured Lachnospiraceae bacterium | reverse complement strand
TTATACGGCATTGAACACTGTTGAAAAAGATAGCGTGAATAATTCAGGATAAAGTATCTTCCTGGCGCAGACGGATAAACAGCAAATACATGGGGCGGTGATAAAATGTATAATCTTCAACTGGAAACTTTTTTACGGGCAGCAGATGCAGGCAGTTTTAACAAAGCGGCGGAAGAAACCTATATTACGCCGACAGCAGTAATCAAGCAAATTAACTTATTGGAAAATTCGCTGGGTATAAAACTATTTGAAAGAACACACCGGGGATTAAAGCTGACAAAAGCCGGAAGGTCTTTATATCAGGATGCAAAATATATCATTCAATATTGTAAAGATTCCGTTACGCGGGCAAAAAATGCCATGCAGGAAGATACGAATATCATTCGGATTGGCAGCTCGCCAATGACTCCGGCACAGCTTCTTATGCAGTTGTGGCCGAAAATACAGGCACGGTGTCCCGACCTGAAATTTCAGATTATTTCTTTTGAAAATACGCCGGAAAATGCCAGAGAAATTCTGGCGAACCTTGGAAAAAATATCGATGTGATAGGCGGGATTTTTGATGAAACCATGTTGGGGCTGCGGCGCTGTGCCGGACTTGAATTATCCCGCGAACCATTTTACTGCGCGGTTTCTATTCATCACAGACTTGCCGCAAAAGACAGGCTGACGATAGAGGATCTTTATGGGGAAAATCTCTTGTTGATGAAACGGGACTGGAGCCGGTATGTGGATGATCTGCGGGATGATATCTGGCAGAATCATAGTCAGATACACATTGTTGATTTTGAATTTTACAGCATGGACGTGTTTAACCGCTGCGAAAATGGAAACGATGTATTGCTTGCGATTCCGGGCTGGGCGAACGTACATCCTCTTTTGAAAGTAATCCCCGTGGAGTGGGAATACGGTATTCCTTATGGACTGCTTCATGCGCCGGGACCGTCTGAAACGGTAAAACGGTTTTTGGAGGCCGCGCAGGAAGCAGCAAGATAAATCGCGGAAAAGTTATAACCTTCAGGTATAAACTTATGAACAAAACGAGACTTCTTATGAGGTCTCGCTTTTTTTATAATATAACCATAAAAGGAACAAAAATTTTTTATAGAGGTGGATGGAAATTGAATAATTTTATTTTTGAAAATGCAACGAAGGTTTATTTTGGAAAGGGTTGTGTGAAAGAGTATCTTTCCTGCCTGTCAGGAAAATACGGCGAGAAGGTACTGCTTGCTTATGGCGGCGGTTCCATTAAGAGAAACGGAATTTATGACGAAGTGGTTTCGATCTTAGAGAAAGCAGGAAAAACAATCGTTGAGTTTTCCGGGATTATGGCAAACCCAACTTATAAGAAGGTAATGGAAGGCGCAAAACTGGCAAAAGAGAATCATGTGGATATGATTCTTGGCGTAGGCGGCGGTTCTGTCATAGATTGCTGTAAAGCGGTATCTCTGGCGGCAGTCAGCGGGAAAGATGTCTGGGAGGAATACTGGGCAAATCCGGGAATCATTGATTTTGAACCGCTTCCGCTTGGCGTGATTGTGACAGTAGCAGGAACCGGAAGCGAGTGTAACGGCGGAGCAGTCATTACAAATGAAGCGTTGAAAATAAAAACGGGACGCGACTATCCGAAATGTAATCCAAAGTTTGCGCTGATGGATCCGGAGTATACTTACAGCGTGCCTGCTAAGCAAATGGTTTCTGGTGCATTTGATATTCTGTCGCATATTATGGAGACATACTTCAGCGAACCAAATGAAGACAACGTGTCCGATGATATTTCAGAAGCATTGATGCGCAGTGTAATTAAAAATCTGCGGGATGCAATTAAAAATCCAAAAGATTATACTGCAAGAAGCAATCTTTTCTGGACTTCCACCATGGCGGAGAACCGTATCATCAAACTGGGTAAGAAATGCGATTTTGAATGCCACCAGATGGAGCATCAGCTGGGGGCGTACACAGATTGCAACCATGGCTTCGGACTGGCGGTTCTTCATCCGGTCTATTACAGACATATTTATGAAGAGGGACTTCCCAAATTCGTGCGCTTTGCAGAAAACGTATGGCAGATTAAGAGAGAGGATATGACGGATCAGCAGCTTGCAAAAGCAGGTGTAGAGGCGCTGGCGGATTTCATCAAAGAGATCGGACTTCCAACTACCCTTAGGGAGCTTGGCATGGAGAACCAGGATCGTTTAAAGGAGATTGCAGACTCCTGCAATCTGGCGCAGGGCGGCTATAAGAAGATGACGCACAAAGAGATTCTGGAGATCTTTAAAGAGTGTTTCTAGGAGGTCTTTTCGTGAAAACATCAGGAAACGGAAAATGGTACAACCGTGTATTCTGTCTGTGTCTGATTAGCATCGTTCTCCTATATGGTTGTGGAAGGGAAAGCAATTCTGCGGAAACTTACACACCGGATAGTGATAGTGCAGAAATGACAGAAAAAGACGGTTCTGCCGGGGATGAGAATATGAATGTTAAAGACAGCAATGATTATACCTTACAAACAAAAGTAACCGAAGTCATGAAAGATCCGGTATTTGAGGATTATGGAAGGCTGATTTTTCCGGCGGATGTGAATATCAGTGACGGTCTAAGATTACAGGATGTGGAAGATATTCTCATGTGGTACAGCAATGTGAATTCGGAGAAAACGGTAGAAATTACGAACTACCTGAAAGATCAGGCAGAAGCAGGCGGGCAGATTTTTTATGATATCTATACGGACGAAGAAAAAGCAGAGGATCCGGCAAAAGAAAATACAGGACTGTTTTTCTTCCGTGGAAATCCGGGAGAAAAGTTCGCGGTAGTCAATGCCGGAGGCGGTTTCGCTTATGTGGCGGCTATGCATGACAGTTTTCCTCATGCGCTGGAGCTTTCTAAAAAAGGATATAATGCCTTTGCCTTAATTTATCGGCCGGGGGCACAGACTGCCTGCGAAGATTTGGCGAGGGCAATTGCATTTATCCATGAAAATGCAGAGGAATTGCAGGTAGATACGGCCGATTATTCCCTGTGGGGCGGTTCCGCGGGCGCACGTATGGCGGCATGGCTTGGTTCATACGGAACGGAAAGCTTTGGAGAAGAGGAATACCCGGATCCGGGGGCGGTAATCATGCAGTATACAGGGCTGTCGGAGGTTACGGGAAAAGAACCGCCAACCTACGCCTGCGTGGGAACCAGAGACGGGATTGCGTCCTATCGTACCATGGAAAACCGCATCCGGCAGATTCAGTCACAGGGCACAGACGCCCAGATTGAGGTGTTTGAAGGATTGTCACATGGGTTTGGACTGGGAGAAGGCACCGTTGCTGAAGGCTGGATTGACGGGGCAGTCAGCTTCTGGGAAAGAAATATGAAATAAATATAGCGGAAAGGAAAGAAGTATTATGGCAAAGAAACAAACAGCAGGAAGAAATAAATTAGGAGATCTGGCGCCCAAATTTGCAGAGTTAAATGATGACGTTCTTTTTGGAGAAGTATGGGCAAGAGAAGAACAGTTGTCTGCGCGGGACAGAAGTATGATTACTATTGCGGCGCTTTTTTCAGCAGGACTCTATCCACAGCTGAAATCCCATCTTGCACTTGGAAAAGAGAATGGGATTACAAAAGAAGAAGCAGTAGAAATTGTCACACAGCTGGCTTTTTACTGTGGCTGGCCAAAAGCATGGAGTACCTTTGGGCTGATCCGGGAAGTATATGAGCAGAAATAGTAAGAGGATTGTGGGGAGAAATTTATGAGTAAGACCATGCGATTGAAAATTGTAATTGATATCTTAATGACGGCTGCACTACTCCTGCTTATGCCGTATGGGCTTTTGGGAGAAGCATATCATGAATGGATTGGTACGGGAATGCTCCTGCTATTTGTAGCGCATCATGTGTTAAACAGAAAATGGATGGGAAGTCTTAGAAAAGGGAAATACACGCCGTTCCGCATTCTGCAGACAGTAATTGTGCTTGCGGTACTTTTGACTATGTTAGGCTCTATGATAAGCGGCATTCTGCTTTCGCGGCATGCCTTTCCGTTTGTGGATGTTCATGGTGTGGCTATGCCTGCCAGAAATGTTCACATGGTCTGTGCATACTGGAATTTGGTTCTGATGTCCTTGCACTTGGGACTGCACTGGAGCATATTGATCGGGGTAGCAGGCAAGAGGTTTCAAAATCCGTCTGCGGTACGCATGGGGAGCGCACGCATTGCGGGAGCTGCAATAGCCGCTTATGGCGTCTATGCATTCATCAAACGTGCTGTTGGAACCTATATGTTCCTGCGGGTACATTTCGTATTCTTTGATTATGAAGAGCCGCTTTTGCTATTCTTAACGGACTATCTGGCGATAATGGGACTGTTTGTATTTCTGGGACATTATGCAGGGAAATACTTGAAACAGCGTAAATAAAAAGGAAGGAAAATGAGGAAACAGGTTATGAGAAAAAGAGTATTGGGAAAAGATTTAGAAGTCTCTGCAGTAGGTCTTGGCTGTATGGGATTCAGTCACGCTTATGGAGCGCCAAGCGAAAAGAAAGAAGCAGTTTATGCGATTCAGAAAGCAGTGGATCTGGGATATACTTTTTTTGATACTGCGGAAGTTTACGGTACTGCGGATAATCCCCATGAAAATGAGGAGTTGGTTGGCGCTGCATTAAAATCGTGCAGAGACAAAGTTGTCATTGCTACAAAATTTGGAATTCACTTTGATATGGAAAGTTCAGAGGTGAATAAACCGTTGGTGCCGGATTCCAGACCGGAGGTCATCCGGGCATCGGTAGAAACTTCCTTAAAAAGATTAGGAACAGATTACATTGATTTATACTATCAGCACCGCCCGGATCCGAACGTATCCATCGAAGAAGTGGCAGGAGTGATGTCTGAGCTGATCCGGGAAGGAAAGATTACCCATTGGGGAATGTCGGAAGCAAACGAGGATATGATTCGCCGGGCGCACAAGGTCTGCCCGGTTACCGCGATTCAGAACCGTTATTCGATGATGGCGAGATGGTATGAAGAATTATTCCCGGTATTGGAAGAGCTGGGAATCGGTTATGTAGCGTTTTCACCTCTTGCTAATGGCCTTTTAAGCGGCCGTTATGATAATCATTCACAGTTTGACCGCACTTACGATTATAGAAGTGTGATGCCGCAGTTTCAGGCAGAGGCTATGGAGAAAAATCAGAACTTACTTACGCTGATTCGTAAGATAGCAGTAGAAAACCACGCGACTCCGGCACAGATTTCTATGGCGTGGATGCTTGGTAAAAAGCCATACATTGTACCGATTCCGGGAACAAGAAAGACAGACAGAATGGAAGAAAATGCAAAAGCGGCGGATCTCCTTCTGACAAAAGAACAGGTACGTGAATTAGATCAGGCGCTGGACACAGTGGAGATGTCGGATGTGTTTGGCGGCACAAAAATGAAAACAGAGAAAAAATAAGAAAATGGAGGAAAATCAAAATGAATATTTTATTTATCAATGGAAGCCCAAACAAAAATGGAAACACAGCGGCTCTTGCAAAGGAACTGTTAAAAGGTAAAACATACGAAACCCTGAATCTGACAGATTATAAAATCTACAGTTACGGACAGCAGTTTAAAGAGGATCAGCTTGATGAAGTGATTTCAGCGATGAAAGCGGCAGATGTGGTTGTGATGGGCTCTCCGCTGTACTGGCACAATATCTGCGGCTCTGTGAGAAATGTATTAGACAGATTTTACGGACTTGTAGAAAATGGAGAACTTCGTGGGAGAAAGCTCTACTTCCTGTTCCAGGGGGCTTCGCCGGAAAAATGGATCTTGGGAATCATCAGAATGAAATTGCGAAAGGATTTGCGGGAACGGTGTTAAAAACATTGTTGAAAAGCCTGCAGATTTTGCAAAAAGATTCCCAGAATGAGAGAGCACGGGAGAATATTATGTGGGCGTCCTGTGTAAATACGATGGGTATTTTCCGTTCCGGTGTGGATTGTTCCTATCCGTGGACCGTATTTTCTGTAGGATATGTTCCGAGAGTGGCCCATGGTATATCCTACAGAGAAGCGCTAGTTCCGGCATACATTCAATGGCTGAAAGGTGTATCCAAATATCATATGGAGGATATCCGGATGTTGTTTACGGAGGTGCTTGGAATCTCAGCGGCGCTTAACGATGAAGCACTGGTGAACAGCGGCTGCGAAATGCTGAAGAGGATAATGGAAGAAAGCGGAGTGCCTTTGTCGTTAGCCGCTTATGGCAGATGTCCTGCAAGGGAATATGTTTTCAGGTCTCTGGCAGAAGAGGATTATGGTGAATTTACACAGGATGAGATGTATCAGATGATTGCAGGATGCTATGGAACAAAATAAGGGAGGGTGAAATCGATGAAACGATTATTAGCGATTGGATTTTCTGTCGTGATAGTTCTTACATTGGCTGCATGTGGAAACAACGAAAGCCATACGACAGAAATCCAGGCAGAAGAAGCGGCGGAAGATAACAGTATTGAGGAAACTAATTCAGAACCTGAAACGGGATCAAATGCGGGAAATACTAAAAGTGGAAATGTCCTGATTGCGTATTTTTCTCATACGGGAAATACAAAGGAAGTTGCGGAACTGATAGCTGGACACACAGGCGGAGATCTGGCTGAAATTAAGCGCACAGAAGAGTATGAGGATCTGAACACAGAAGCGGAAGATGAAATTAATGAAGGAGCCCGACCGGAAATCACAGTGTCTGTAGACAATGTCAGCGCTTATGATACGATTTTTGTGGGTTATCCAATTTGGTTTGATGAAGCGCCGGCGATGATTGCTACTTTCCTTGAAAGCTATGATTTTGACGGGAAAACGATTGTTCCGTTTTGTACCAGTTCTAGTGACACGATTGATAACAGCCTTCATATTTTTAAAGAGCTATGTCCGGATGCCGTCATTGCAGAAGGTTTGACTGCAAACGATACGGAGGATATTGAACCGTGGCTGAATGAACTTGGCTTTGGGCAAAGGTGATTGTCGATTTAGCAGGAGAATAGTCATGAAAAAAATGAAATTATGGAAAAAGATTGAAGGTTGGATGCTGATTGAAACGAAGATCAAAGATGATAGGATGTATGATTGCAATGACACTGGTACTTATGGGATGCAGCAGCAGGGAAAACGCAGATCATACGGAGGTTGAAACCACAGAGCAGGATACGGAGGCAGTACAAGGCGGAAATAACGGCAACGTAACAGCAGGCACAGAGGAATACGAAGGTTTTTTGCTGGACAATGTTCTGCACTCTGAAACAGAAGGGGATATACACTATAATGTTTATATTCCGGACAGCTACGATGGCTCAGAACCTTACGCCCTGTATTTTACGCTTCCGGGATACCAGGGACTCTATTTTCAGGGAGTAGGTATGAATGTGAGGACGGAAGATTTTGGATTTACTGCGAGGGAATACAATCCAAACATGATTATTGTAGCGCCGCAGTTAGACGACTGGCAGGAAACCTCTGCAAGGCAGACCATTGCTCTGGTGGAGTATTTTCTGGGAAATTACAATGTTGATCCGGACAAGGTATATGGAAGCGGATATTCCGGCGGCGGGGAAACCATGTCTCTGGTTATGGGGATGCGTCCGGATTTGTTTACTGCATATCTGCAATGCAGTTCCCAGTGGGACGGCGGTTATGATCTGGTAGTGGAGAACAGAGTCCCGGTATATCTGGCTATCGGTGAATCGGATGAGTATTATGGGCCAGGGCCGACTCAGGAAGCTTATGATCAGCTTTATGAACGATATGAACAGGAAGGACTAAGCCGGGAAGAAATTGCTCAACTGTTGGTTTTAGATATCAAAGACGCCTCTTACTTTGAAAATCAGGGCGTCGATAATCAGCACGGAGGAGGCGGAGCGCTGTTTTCCAGGGATGAAGAAATCATGGGATGGTTATTCGGAAAAACGAAATAGAGTAAATACCTTTAGGTATCAAGTGAATGCCAAATAGAAACTTCTGCGAAACGCCCATGTTGTTTAAAATAGAGTTGCAGAGGAACATTTCATTATGGAAGGAATAGGACAATTATGAAAGTAAAAAAAATTATTTCTATGTTACTGGCCGGTGTAATGGCGTTAGGATTATTGGCAGGATGTGGTTCACAGGAAGAAACGCAGGCAAATGAGGAACAGCAGGAGACGCAGATTGAAGAAGATACCACGAACGATGCAGAGGATGAGAGTCAGAGTGAACCGGCAGAAAGCAGCGCACAGAATTCTGACGGCAATATTTTAATCGCTTATTTTTCTATACCGGAAGATATTGACGTCAGCGGCATTGATGCAGACGCGGGAGCAAGCGTGGTGGTAAAAGATGGAGAAGCCGTAGGAAATATGCAGTTTATGGCGGAAGCCATCCAACAGGCAGTAGGCGGAGAATTATTCCGTATTGAGACAGAAGAAGCCTATCCTCTGGATCATGACCCGTTGGTAGACCAGGCGGCGGACGAGCAGGCAGAGAATGCGAGGCCTGCACTTTCCACAAAGATTGAGAATTTAGAACAGTATGATACGATTTTTGTGGGATTCCCAAACTGGTGGGGTGATATGCCGCAGCCGATGTATACGTTTTTTGAGGAATATGATTTTTCAGGAAAGACGATTATTCCATTTAATTCTCATGGCGGAAGTAGATTTTCAAATACGATTCAGACGATTGCGGATATGCAGCCAGGCGCTGCAGTCGTTGAAGATGGGCTGACCATTTCCAGAAATGACGTAGCGGACAGCAGCGAGGAAGTCATGGCTTGGGCGCATGAAATGGTAAGCGGTGAGTAAGGTGCGGACATCACCAAATGATAAACTTCTCCGGAAAGCACATTTGGGTAAGATCATGGAGTCGGTTGCGATGAGAAAAGAGAATAAAAGAAAACGGCGGCCTTTGATTTTAATCGGAACGGTTGTGACAGGCTTTATTTTACTTTTGACAGCTGCCAGAACGACAATGCAAGGGACTGTGGAGCCGGTAAAAACGGAATTTTTGGGAATGAACACCTATATTATGTTTACCGCGTATGGGTCGGATGCCGGGGAAGCATTACAGGCGGCAGAACAGAAAATGGCGGATCTGGAGAGTGCATGGTCTGTTACAGAAGAATCCAGCGAGATTTATCAGGTGAATCATAGCAATGGGGAGCCGGTTACATTGAGCGGGGAGACTGCGGAGGTTGTAGGCTATGCGCTTTCCATGGCGGAGGAAACAGACGGGGCGCTGGAGCCGACGATTTATCCGGCGCTTACAGCATGGGGATTTACCACCGGGGAAAACCGCGTGCCGGATAGGGAAGAGATTCAGGAGATTTTAAAACGCGTCGGATATCGGAAAATAATCTTAAACGGCAATCAGATTCAGCTTTCGGAAGGGATGGAGCTGGATCTGGGCGCAGTGGGAAAAGGTTACGCGGGTGATGTTGTGACTGAACTTCTGAAAAAACAGGGAATTACATCGGCGCTTCTTGATATCGGAGGAAATATTCAGGCCATTGGTGCCAAGCCGGATGGAACGGACTGGCAGTTAGGGATCCGCAGCCCTTTTGGCGAGGGGACTCTTGGCGTACTGTCTGTTGCGGATAAGGCAGTAGTGACTTCCGGGAATTATGAAAGATATTTTGTTGGAAGCGATGGAAAGGAATATGGCCATATCATAAATCCGGAAACCGGATATCCGGTGGAGAATGAACTGGCATCGATTACGATTATTGCAAAGGAAGGCAGGCAGGGAGATACGTTATCCACCGCCTTGTATGTAAAAGGCTTAGGCGGCGCGATCACCTACTGGAAAGAACATCCGGATTTTGATTTGATCGCAGTGACAGATGACGGGGAGATTTACCTGACAGAAAAGATCGCAGATGCGTTTTCTCTGAACAGTGCGTTTGGAAATATGAAAGTGAATGTAATAGAAAAATAATAATGATGAAAGGCTTTATTTGATCGAAATGATCAGGAATTATAACTTTTGGGTAATAACTGATGAACAAAAAGAGACTTCTGTAAATTTACAGTTTATATATAATAGAACAAGTAAGGAGGAGATTGCAGTGAAAGATTTTATTTATTCATACCCTGTGAAAGTATATTTTGGAGAAAAAGCAGCGGCAAAAGCATTGCCGGCAGAGCTTGCGAAAGCCGGAAAGACGGTTATGGTAGCTTATGGAGGCGGCTCAGTCAAGAAAAGCGGAGTCTATGATGAGATCTGTGGTTATCTGAAAGAGGCAGGTAAAGAGATCGTTGATTTTTCCGGGATCATGCCAAATCCTACCTATAAGAAAGTACAGGAAGGCGCGGCGCTTGCAAGAGAAAAGAATGTAGACTTTATTCTGGCAGTGGGCGGCGGCTCGGTCATCGACTGCTGTAAGATCATAGCGTGCCAGGCAGCGCTGGATGAAGACATCTGGGAGATGGAGTTTAAAAATCATATATATCCGACAGAACATCTGCCTATGGGGGCAATCGTCACCGCTTCCGGAACCGGTGCGGAGATGAATAACGGCGCGGTTATCACGAATGAGGATACAAACGAAAAAGCCGGAGTCCTTGGCGCTTATGCAAGCTTTGCAGTATTGGATGTGGATTATACTATGACGCTTCCAAAAAAGCAGGTAATCTCAGGGGCTTTTGATACCTTAAGCCATAGCATGGAGACGTATTTAGGCTCTCCGCGCGATGTGAATCTGTCAGATGAGATTGCGGAGGCTGTTATGCGCAATGTAATCCGTAATATCCGTGCTCTTCTGGTAGATCTGAATGATAAAGAGGCAAGAACAGAGCTGATGTGGGCGTCTGCTATGGCGGAAAATGGCATCCTGAAGATTGGCAAGGTGACAGATTTCCAGGCGCATCAGATCGAACATCAGCTTGGCGCGTATACGGACTGCAACCACGGACAAGGGCTGGCGGTCATTCATCCGGTTCTCTACCGCCATATGTGTAAGGACAGTGTAAAACAGTTCGCCCGCATGGCAGAGAAGGTCTGGGAGATTCCGGCGGAGGGCAAGTCGCCGGAACAGCTTGCCGGGGAAGGTATTCAGGCGCTGAAAGACTTTGTGAAAGAGATTGGAATGCCCTCCACATTTACAGAGATGGGGATTACAGATAAGAGCGTACTTAAGAAAGTAGCCGATACCTGCAATCTTACCGCAGGGTGCTGTAAGAAGCTTTCCAGAGAAGAGATCCTTGAAATCCTTGAGGAGTGCTGGTAAAGGTACAGGAGGAATCATTAGAATGGAGGAAATATCAGAAAAAGAGATATTTGAGACCATGCCTGTATACAAAGCGGTTGCAGCGTTAGCTGTCCCGACGATTATCAGCCAGATTGTCAGTATTATCTATAATCTGGCTGATACTTTCTTTATCGGGCAGATGGGAAATCCTTATATGGTAGCGGCGGCCACTCTGGTATATCCTTGGTTTAGCCTGCTTACGGCTTTGGGGAATCTGTTCGGAATCGGAGGAAGCAGTCTTGTATCCCGTCTGCTTGGCGCAAAGCGTCAGGATGAAATAAAATATGTGTCATCTTTTTGCTTTTATGGAGGAATTGCAGTTACATGTCTGTTTTCCATAGTTTCATTCTGTTTCCGAACATCACTTCTTGAATTTTTAGGAGCCAGTGAAGAAAATATGGTTTATTCCGAAACCTACCTTGTATGGGTAGTTGTATTAGGGGGAATTCCTACTATGACGGGTATGACACTGGCGCACTTTTTGCGGGGTGAAGGCCATGCAAGGCTTGCAAGTACAGGAATTATGTTAGGCGGTATCCTAAATCTGTTTTTTGATCCATTGTTTATCTATGGCCTGCATATGGGATTTATGGGCGCAGCGGCTGCTACGGCGCTTTCTAATCTGCTTTCCATGCTGTTTTTCCTGTTATGCTTTCAAAGGTTAAAAGGCAGGACGAAGCTGTCTTTGCGATTACAGTATTTCCGGCTTCAATTTGCAGGCGGAGTGTTTTCCGTAGGAATTGCATCTGCGCTGACGGCGGGTCTTGCCAATCTATCGAATATGACGATTGTAAAGCTGGCTTCCGGGTATGGGGATATTTCGGTTGCGGCATATGGAATTGTGAAAAAGATAGATATGTTCCCATTAGGAATTAGCATGGGATTATGCCAGGGGTTTATGCCGCTTGTTGGGTATAATTATGCGTCTGGTGATTACCGGCGGATGAAAGAGGTTTCCGTGTTTTCATGGAAAGCAGCCTTGACGATAGCATTATGTTTTGCAGTTTGCTATGTTGGTTTTGCGCCGTGGCTGTTATAGGCATTTATCCGTGACGGACAGACCAGCGCGCTGGGAAGCTCCTTTTTGAGGATTGCCTGTCTCGCTGTGCCGCTGCAATCGGTAAACGCCTTGATCATATATACCCTGCAGGCAATGGGGAAAGGCATTCAGGCGACCATATTGACGCTTTGCAGGCAGGGATTCCTGAATATTCCGCTGCTCATTCTAATGAACAGGCTGTTCGGGCTTTACGGCATGATCTGGACGCAGCTGATAATCGAATCACTTATGTTGCCTGCAACGCTGGGAATGTATATGGCAACATGGAGGAAATTAAAAAGAACCGAACATGGAACGAATAAAAAATAATCGGATAAGGAGGATGATCTATATGAAAAACTGGCTGATTACAGGATGCTCCAGCGGACTGGGAAGAAGTCTTGCGAAAGAGGCGCTGGAAAAAGGTTACAATGTTGTGATAACGGCAAGAGACATAGGGAAACTAAAAAAATTTGAGGATGATTTTCCCAAAACAGCATTGCTCCTGCCTTTGGATGTCACAGACAAATTGTCTGTAAGGCAGACTGTTCGGGCATCAAAAGAACGGTTCGGAGGAGTGGATGTGCTGGTAAACAATGCAGGCTACGGTTATCGGGCGGCAGTGGAAGAAGGTGAAGAGGAAGATACCGCACGATTATTTCAGACAAATTTTTGGGGACCGATTGAATTGATCAAAGCTGTATTACCTGATATGAGAGCAAAGAGAAGCGGAGCAATCATTAACATTTCTTCGATTGCGGCGCTTGGAACGGCTCCGGGCTCAGGTTATTATGCCGCTTCAAAGTGTGCGCTGGAAGGACTTTCAGATGGACTTCGTGCTGAGACGGCACCGCTTGGGATCAAGGTAATGGCTGTTGAACCTGGTGCATTCCGCACAGATTTTGCAGGAAGGTCATTGACGCAGTCCGACACAGTCATATCAGATTATGAAGAGACGGCAGGCGCGAGAAGAATCGGGAAGGATAAGTCTCATGGAACGCAGAAGGGAGACCCGGATAAAGGCGCCAGACTGATTATCCAGGCGATCGAGGCAGAGGATACTCCGTTCCGCCTGCTTCTTGGCAGTGACGCAGTCAGATTTGCAAAGGAAACTATGGAAAGACGCCGCAAGGAATATGATAAATGGAGAGAATTCAGCTGTCAGTCAGATTTTCAGGATTAAAATTTTTGAAGTTGTAGAAATGTTGGTTTATTGCACAGGGAGGTAAGAATATGAAAGTATTACTGGTAAATGGAAGCCCTCATAAAACAGGCTGTACTTATACGGCTCTTTGTGAAGTGGCAGGAACGTTAAATCAGGAGGGGATAGAGACAGAGATTTTCTGGATTGGAAATAAACCTGTGGGCGGATGCATCGCATGTTTGAAATGCGGTGAGAAGAAGGAATGCGTATTTAACGATGCGGTAAATGAATTCCGCCATAAGGTATACGAAGCAGACGGCTTCATTTTTGGAACACCTGTCCATTACGGCGCCGCCAGCGGCAATATAACAGCATTTATGGACCGCTTGTTTTATTCAGAGCTTCACGGAAATGCAAACAAGGCATTCTACATGAAGCCCGTCGCAGCGGTAATCTCTGCAAGAAGAGCCGGGACAACAGCTACATTTGACCAGCTGAATAAGTATTTTACGATTCAGGAAATGCCGGTAGTATCGTCTCGTTACTGGAACATGGTACACGGAACCGTGCCAGAGCAGGTTAAGCAGGATGCAGAGGTTAGATAGCAGAAATGAATGAACGATATATTTGAATAGTAAAGCGCTAAGCTCACAATTTTGAAGGAGGAATTGAGAATGATGACATTTTCACTAAGCAATGGAGTAAAAATGCCGGCGGCAGGTATCGGGACATTTTTAATGACGTCGGCACAGGCAGAGCAGGCAGTTATTGACGCATTAAGCTGCGGATACCGTATGATAGATACCGCACAGGCATATATGAACGAGCGCGCCGTAGGACGTGGTATGAAAAAATCCGGTGTTGCGCGTGAAGAAATTTTCCTTTCTACAAAGATCTGGGCCAGCCAGTATCTGACGGAGGGAACAGTAGAAAAGAGTCTGGAGCTTTTGGATACGGAATATATGGATGCCCGTGTTATAATAGGGACAAGTTAGAGGAACCCAGTAAAATCAAGGGGTTGCACTAACTTGTCCCCTTATTTTTTTGCCCTCAAAAGGGTAAACGGAATCACCGCATTTCTGGTTTCCGTCCGGGAGCCGTACATATATTGCTGGCCAGCAGTATGAAAGTCTGATAGCGATTAAAGCAACCATACCATCCTCTGGTGATGGATTTGAAGGTCCGAAGTCCTTATAAATGCTGACGGGTTGCAACGGGGGCGTTGTAATATTGGTTGACAGGTTTCGGCCGGGTTTAAGGTGAACCGGGCGCCATGGGAGGGTTAAACCTGCGTTTCTGTACCATGGGGATAAATGGGATTTATCTACGGAAAGCCGGGGAACTTACAGCGCCCATATTGTTGTGATGGCTTTAAAGTTTTAATGTAGCGGAGATTTTGGTTTTATAGATTGGCATATCGTTTCGTTCGGAAACAAATTATTTCTGTTTTGCGGGGAGCGGCACAGGCCGATAGCGCCTGGGAGCGGTCTCTGTAAAATCCCAGATGGAAGATCAGCAGCGGAGAGGCAGTGGAAAGTCCGGTCTGCGGGCCGGTGGAAAGGACGGGATATAGATGAGGAAGGAA